>CAIPRZ010000148.1 GCA_903867585.1 uncultured Chlamydiae bacterium | reverse complement strand
GATCAGATTCTTTTAAGTTATGCAAGAGCTTTTGAATTTCGTCCTAATCGGGCAGAACCTCTTTCAAAAATGGCTGATATTTTATTAAGAAAAGGGTCTCCAAGACTGGCGTTACTTTGCATCAATGAAGCTAAAAATCTTTCTATGCCTGTTGAAGGGGTTTTTGTAGAAAAAAATGTCTATAATTACGTCCTTGATATTCAAAAAGCTGATGCTTTGCACTTGATTGGTCAAAAAGAAGAGGCCAAAAATTTATTTAATAAAGTTTTGAATATGGATACGGTTCCAGAGACGATAAAACTCTCAATTAACCGTCATATCACAGAAAATTTAGATAAAAAATAGTTTATGAATCCGATTGTTGTTCTAAAATTTGGAGGAGCTTCTGTAGCTTCTCCTTTTGATTTTGATAGGGTTGCTGAAATTGTAAAAAGTAAGGTCCAAGAGGGAAATAAGATCGTTGTCGTTGTAAGCGCGATGCTAAAATCAACGGATCAGTTGATTGACATGGCCCATCTTGTTCACCCAAATCCTCCTAAAAGAGAACTGGATATGCTGGTTTCTGTTGGAGAAAGGATAAGCATCGCTCTTCTTGCGATGTCTCTTGATAAAATTGGCATTGAGGCCATAAGCCTTACAGGATCCCAATCAGGGGTTATTACTAGCATCCATCATACAGAAGCTTTAATTATAGATGTAAAGCCCTCTCGCGTTAGAAAGCTGCTTGAGCTCAATAAAGTTGTTATTGTGGCTGGATTTCAGGGTGTTTCTAAAGATGGTGATATTACAACCCTGGGTCGTGGGGGCTCTGACACTTCAGCAGTAGCTCTTGCTATAGCCTTGGGGAGTTCAAAGGTTGAGTTTTTTAAAGAAGTTCAAGGTATTTATGATAAGGACCCCTTGAAACATCAAGAGGCCAAATTTTACCCCTCATTAAATTATGATTCCATGATTGAGCTTTGTAAAAACGGAGCTAAAGTACTTCATGAAAGAGCGGTCTCTTTAGCTAAAAAAAATGGTATCGTTTTAGAAATTAAATCATTTAAAAATAGAAATTTACCATTTACTACGATAAAAGAAAGCTTAAGTGAGCTCGTGTTTAAAAATTCTCCTTGTTATGAGGAATCCATTTGACTTGACAAGAGCCCTATTTTGTCAGGTAAACTAGCGAAAAAAAGGCTTTCACATGTCAAAAAAAGTTATCATAGAGCCCTCCATATTATCCTTTGATTTTGGTCAGTTAGCTCATGAAGCTAAAAGAATCGAGCTTGCAAAAGCGGATGCTATTCATGTTGATATCATGGATGGACTGTTTGTCAACAATATCACAATAGGTCCAAAAGCTGTTGCTGCTATAAATAAAGCGACCCCACTTTTTTTGGATGTTCACTTAATGATTTATAGCCCGTTTAATTACGTCGAAAGGTTTATTGAAGCTGGTGCTGATCGTATTACCTTTCATTTTGAAGCCACAGAAGATGTGGAAGAAACCATAAATTATATCCGTAAATGCAATGTTCAAGTAGGTCTTGCTTTTTCTCCAGATACATCTATGGAACTTATGGTCAGATACATCGATAAGTGTGATTTAATCCTGATCATGACAGTGCAGCCTGGATTTGGCGGTCAAGAATTTATGCCTGATATGCTAGAAAAAATCCGGTTCTTAAGACAGGCTTGTACCACACGAAAAATTGCAAGAGGTGGGGTAGTTAATCCTGAAACCTATCTTCATGACCCTTTTTTAATTCAAGTCGATGGCGGTATCAATAACGAGACTGCTAAATTATGCGCTGAAGCTGGAGCTAACGTTTTTGTTTCAGGTAATCATCTTTACAATCAAAAAGATTTAGCCAAAGGTATCGAAACACTCCGATTAGCAGCAGGGGGGTAGTGTGAAGAAAATCGTTGTTATAGGTGGCGGTACTGGGAATTTTACTGTTCTTGGAGGACTTAAAACCTACGATGTAGAACTCTCTGCGATTGTTTCGATGGCCGATGATGGAGGATCGACAGGCATATTGCGCGATGAATTAGGAGTTTTGCCTCCCGGTGATGTTAGACAATGTCTTGTGGCTCTATCAGAGTCCTCATCACTCATGCGCTCCTTAATGAATTACCGATTTGAAAATGGGGGTCTTCAAGGCCATAGTTTTGGGAATTTATTATTATCTGCATTAGAAAAAGTGACTGGGAGTTTTGAAAAAGCAGTTGATGAAATGGGAAAAATTTTATCGATTAAAGGCAAAGTGATTCCTGTCACAACTCATGAAGTTAGGTTGAAGATGCTACTTGCCAATCGCAAAGTGCTTGAAGGGGAAAAAGAGATTTATTTATCCCAAGAAATTAAGCATGGCTATAAAACCATTTACTTAGAGCCTTATGCCAGCGTTAATCCACGTGCTATTCAAGAGCTTTATTCAGCCGATCTTATTGTTATAGGACCAGGCGGTCTTTATACCTCTTTAATCCCTAATTTTCTTGTTGAAGGGCTTGCTGATGCGGTTCATCAATCAAAAGCCAAAAAAGTTTTTGTTGTAAATTTAATGAATCGTACAGGACAAACTCACGGATTTAAAACTTCTGATTATATTCGTGAGATGCGCAAGTTTACAGGCGATGATATTTTTGATTACGTGCTTGTTAACAATCAAAAGCCCCCATCTGAGCTTATTGACATGTATGCTGATGAAGGTGATCTTGTTGAAAATGATCTTTCAGATTCTCGTATTATTGAGGCCTCATTTTTAGGAGGTTTAGAAAAACCCTCTAAAAGGGATTTACTTAAAAGAAATCTTATTCGTCACGATCCCCATCGATTAGCAGAGGAGTTAATGAAAATTGTTAATCATCTTTGATCTTGATGACACCCTTATTAAAACAAGTGAGCTTATTACTCCCTGGCGCTTTAAACAGGTATTAGATCATTTGCAAGAAGTGGGTCTTTTACAAAATGCTTCCCATTCCTTGCTTAATGATTTGATTGAAAAGCACAGCGAGTATAGTTCTTCGCAAGAAGCTCTAGGTGATTTATTTAAAAAGTCAGGTATTGATGACAGCATTATCCAAGAGGCTGCTCACAAATTAAATGCCTACGATCCCGATATTCCCGTATCTGTTTTTTCTGGGGTCTACCAATTACTCAATAAATTAAAAAAAGAGTATCAACTAGCGCTAGTTACCTCAGGCACAATGCAAATACAAAACTTGAAAATTCAAAAATCAGATCTTACTAATAATTATTTTGATTTTATAGAAATTGTTGAGGGAACAGATAAAAAAACCGCCTATCAAAACATTTTTAACTCCTCTAATAATCAAAAAGTTATAGTGGTGGGAGATCGGATTGTTCGAGATTTATTGCCGGCTAAAAATTTAGGTTTTACAACTGTTTTAGTAAGGCAAGGGCGAGGAAAACATCAAAAAATTAATAAAGATCAGGTTGATTTTGTAATTGATGATGTTACAGAAGTTGAAAATTTGATAAAATCTATAGAAAACCCTTACAACACCCAAGGATAATACGACCATGGCCAGTGTAAACAGCAACCAGCTATCTCAAGGAATGATCATTTTACTCGATCAAACTATCTACCGCGTTGAATCGGTTGTCAGGGTATCTGTTCCTAAAGGGACGCCATTTATTAAAGCACGCCTGCAAAATCTTTCTACTGATTCGGTAATAGAAAAGAACCTTAAAGTAGGCCAGATGGTTGAAGAGGTGGCTCTAAACGAGCGCTCTTTAGAGTTTTTGTACCCAGAAGGAAGTGACTTTTTATTTTTAGATTTATCAACACTAGATCAGGTGTTTATCCCTTCTAATGTTGTTGGAGACAAAGTCAATTATTTAAAAGAAAGTGTTGAAATTAGAGCCTATTTTTACGGGGATAAAGTTTTCTCTGTTGAATTGCCACAGTTTTTAGAACTCATGGTAACTAAAACAGAGGCAAGCGACAATCCACAACACGTATCTAACGCTGTAAAACTGGCCTATTTAGAAACAGGGGCCACTTTAGAAGTGCCTATGTTTATAGAATCAGGTGATGTTGTGAAGGTGGATACGCAGCTGGCAGAATACGTTCAAAGAATATAAACGAGGTTAACGTGGATTTAAAACAAATCAAAGAATTAATGGCCGCTATGCGAAGAGCGGGATTGAAAAGAATTAGTCTTAAAGAAAAAACCGGATTCGAGATCGAACTTGAATGCTTCGATGAGCGCCCTGCAGCCTCTTCTCATATGGAACATATGATTCCATCAGGTTTTAGAGAGTATCACCCTCCGTTAACCACACAAACGGTTCATGCCCCTATTGGCACGCCGATGTCTCATCATCATGCTTCTCATGCTGGAAACAAAGAAGAAGAGGGTAAATTCATCACAGCTCCAATGGTTGGTACTTACTATTCGACTCCAACTCCTGAAAAACCCGCTTATGTAAAAGTTGGCGATAAGGTGGATGCTCATACAGTGGTCTGTATTATTGAAGCGATGAAGGTGATGAACGAGGTAAAAGCTGGAATTTCTGGTACTGTTGTCGAAGTTCTCCATTCTAACGGTCAGCCTGTCGAATTCGGATCAAAATTGTTTAAAATTGTTTAATTTATGAAAAAAGTTCTCATTGCAAACCGCGGTGAAATCGCGGTACGAATCATCCGTGCTTGTCACGATATGGGTATCCAAACAGTAGCGGTCTATTCCCAAGCTGACGCCGAAGCCCTTCATGTGCTTCAAGCTGATGAAGCTATTTGTATTGGAGAACCTCCAAGCATGAAATCGTATCTTAAAGTTTCTAATATCTTATCGGCTTGTGAAATTACAGGTGCTGATGCGATCCATCCAGGATATGGATTTTTGAGTGAAAACGCCAGTTTTGCAGCTATTTGTGAAAGCTCAGGGCTTAATTTTATTGGTCCTTCATCAAAAGCGATTTCTTTGCTTGGTGATAAAGCTAAAGCCAAACAAACAGCAAAAGCGGCTAAATGTCCTGTTATTCCAGGTTCTGAAGGCATTATTAAAGAAGCTCACGAGGCTCTTATAGAAGCTAAAAAAATCGGCTTTCCGGTGTTTATTAAAGCTGTAGCTGGTGGTGGTGGAAAAGGTATCCGTATTGCACATCATGAAGATGAATTTGTTTCTCTTTTTCATTCTGCTCAGCAAGAAGCGCAAGCAGCCTTCAATAATCCTGATGTATATTTAGAGAAAATGATTGTAGATCCAAGACACATCGAAGTTCAGGTGCTTGGTGATAAACATGGTAATTATGTTTATCTTGGTGAAAGAGATTGCACGATTCAACGTCGCAGACAAAAGCTTATTGAAGAGGCTCCAAGCCCCATGCTTACTCCAGCTTTAAGAAAAAAAGTAGGCGAAGCTGCTGTTGCTATTGTTAAAGAAGCGGGCTACTATTCAGCAGGAACGGTCGAGTTTTTACTTGATAAAGATCTTAATTTTTATTTCATGGAAGTTAATACACGGATCCAAGTGGAGCATACAGTCACTGAAGAGCTCACCGGTGTTGATTTACTTAAAGAGCAATTAAGAATTGCTATGGGACAAAAACTCTCAGTAAAGCAAAAAGATATCGAGTTCAAAGGGCATGTGATTCAATTTAGAATCAATGCTGAAAACCCTGCTAACAACTTTGCCCCCTCTCCTGGACATCTAGATTATTACGTAGCGCCCGGTGGTCCTCATGTAAGAATCGATAGCGCCGCTTATGCCGGTTATAAAATTCCTCCTCACTATGATTCAATGATTGCAAAATTGATTGTAAAAGGGGCAACCCGTGAAGAGGCGATAGCTGTGGGCAAGAGGGCTTTAAAAGAGTTCCATATTGGCGGTGTCCATTCAACGATCCCATTCCATTTATGGATGCTCAGTGATCCTAATTTTTTAAATCACAATTATGTGATTTCTTATGTGGATCAACTGATTCAAGAGGGTTGTCAATTCGTAGGACTAGAGCCCCTTATCTAAGGGCTCTAGTTTTTTTTATTGATCTTGTTCGGGGAAGTAAGGGAAGAACTTACTTTTTCTTTTCTTAAAAGGAGCAGCTCCCGATCTTTTACCATAAACCACTTCGTGTAGATTTTCTATCGCCATAAAAGCTGTTGGATCTTCTCTTAAGACAAGCTCTTTAAGATCGGCAAGATCGAGCCTTTCTACAAAAACCACTAAGATATCTTTAGAAACGCCAGAAAAGCCCCCTTTACCGTGGATGATGGTAAGACCAAGGCCAAGCTGATGCATAATCGCTTTAGACAACTCTTGAGGGTTCTTAGAGATGATTAAACAGGATTTAAGTTCATCAAGACCGACGATCACTAAATCCATCATTTTATAGGCAACAAAATAGGTCATGAGAGATTGCAAGGCGATGTGCCAATCTTTAAAAATCAACCCATAGGCTGTAAATATAAAAATATTAATAAAGAGGATAACTTGACCAACGGTAAAACCCCTTTTCCTATTAATAATAATAGCTAAAATCTCAGTCCCATCTGTACAACCCCCGTTTCTAATAATGAGTCCGGCTCCGATTCCAAGCAACGCTCCACCAATAACAATAATTTCTAAAGGATCACCTGAGAAAGGGACGATATTTTCAAGTAGGTATAAGAAAAAGGCAAAAAAGATAACCGCCATGATCATGTGGAGCACAAACGTCTTTCTTATGAACCGATAAGCTAGGTACATGAAGGGGAGGTTAAGAGCTACAAGGAAATAAGAAATGTAGGATTCTCCAAATAGACGACCTAGAATCAGGGTAACACCCACGATACCCCCGTCAATCAACTGATTGGGTAAGAGGAATATCCGGATACTAGCGGCTGCAAATAAAGCCCCCATAATAAGCCACATATTAACGGCTACTTGGTGAAGAATATAGCGAGCACGACTTATTGTTAATGAATCAGGCATGAGAAACCTAAAGTTTTTCTTTTAAAGACACGATATAGAAAGGAATTAAAAGTAGCGAGAAAAATCTCGCGGGAGAAGGGGCTCGAACCCTCAACTTCCGCCGTGACAGGGCGGTGCTCTAACCAATTGAACTACTCCCGCAAAAGAGATAAATGGGTGCAACAGGGCTCGAACCTATGACCACCTGTGTGTAAGACAGGAGCTCTACCAACTGAGCTATACACCCTTTAAGAACGCTACAGATGTTAATGAATAAGCTATTTTAAACACAAGGTGATTTGGTTTTTTATCGAAAACAATCGGTGATTAAAATTATATTTTACTATGGCAGAAGCGGGTTTGTTTTTTAATCTCTATCATGATTCCATGATGATTAAACTTGGGTTTTTATGATCCCCCACCGTCTTAAAATTATTTTTTTAATCACTGTCTTAGTTTCTGCCTGTACCCCTTCCAATCATCATAGTTTTGTAAAGCGTTCCGATGAGGTCTATAAGTCTATGATTGCTGTTTTAGAAAAGGTTGAGCACACGCAAGATTTTTATCTTTTAGAATCTTTAAAGCCACTTTATGTAGAAATTGCAGAGCTTCTTATTTTGTCTTTAAAGCAAGAAGAAAGGCATCCCCACTTGTTCAATCTTGAAATTATTGAAGCTCCGCATGCAGAAAAATTAAAGGAAGAATTAGCTCGGGTGTATGCCATAGAGGGCGGAAGGTCAGCTGTTGAGCTGGCAGCACGTGATGGGCTAATTGTTCTACAAAAATCGCCTTATCAATCTAAGAAAAAGCTGCGCTCTTTTTAGATTTATAAAATTCAGCCATTACAATAGCCATAAAAGAACATAGGAATGTTGGTAAAAGGGGCTCTTGTACCATGTTAAATAGACCAGCAAGTGCTGGCCACACCAGCGTTAAAGTAGCTCCTGTTAAAAGGGCAGACCACGCGGCAAGTTTTTTAGGTTTTTTTCTAAATAGACAATACAAAACTAAAGGTCCAAAAGTTCCACCAAGCCCTGACCAGGCGTAAAGAACAAGATTATAAATTGAACTGATCTTAAAGAAAGCGATCAGAAAACTCATAGAAGAGACGCCAAGAACACCAAGGCGTGAGATTTTAACAAGCTTGGTAGAGCTTGCTTTTTTATTGATAAACTTGTGGTAGATATCTTCTGTAAGGCTTGAGACTAAAACAAGAAGCTGAGAACTTGTCGCATTCACAGTCGCTGCACTCACAGCACAAAGCATAAAATAAGCTATAAATGGGGTAAAAGCGCTTGTCACAAGTTTTAAAAATAGAGTTTGTGGATCTTGAAGAGTTTGAAAGTAGAGGGATTGTCCAATGAGTCCAATTAAAGTGGCCGCACTTAAAGAGATAATCATCCATGACATGCCAACAAGTTTAGAACGATTAATTTCACTGGGTTTTTTGATCCCCATAAATTTTGTCACAATATGAGGTTGGCCAAAATAACCTAAGCCCCAACCAAAGAAAAGGATAATATTTGTGGAAATAGAGCCTGTAAAAGTGAGATTGAGTTCTAAATTTGGAAATTTAATAAAATAAATAGCAGGGACAAGACAGATCACAGCCAGTAAAAAAAGGCCCTGAAATAAATCTATCCAAGCAAGGGTAGTATAGCCACCAAAAAAAACATAGGGGACGATGACGCCCAATCCTAATAAACAACCAGTAGTGTAGGGAATGTTAAATAAAGTTTCAGATAAGAGTCCAATACCATAGATGCCAGCTGCTATGTATATAGTATAAAACACTACACTAAATACGGCTGTAAAGAGTCTAATTTTACCTGAAGGGTCTTTAATTTTTTTTTCAAAAAAGGTGGAAAGAGTTTGGCAAGAAAGGGCTTCTGTTTGTGTTCTTAGTTTTTTAGCCACCAGTTGCCAATTGAGCCCCATGAATACGATTAATCCAAGCGCTGTTGAAATCTGAGATAAGCCGCCCAAATAAACCGCTGCAGGATAGGCTAAAAAAAGCCAAGAACTCATGTCACTGGCATGAGCTGCAAGGGCTGTTAACCAAAAATTAAGAGAGCGATTTCCAATAATAAAATCCGATGAGCTCATTTGTTTTTTTATGGAATAGTATCCCACAAAAAAAAGGAGGACAAGATAGGTTGCAAGTGCGCTTAGGGCCATGGCTTAGGGTTCTTGGGCTTTTTTAGAACCATAATTTAAGCTAGCTTGGAACAAATTTCCAGAAGTATTAGGAAATAATTTTGTTAAATCTTCGATGAGGGTTTTAGTTTGCTTTCTTAAGGAGTCTTGACCGACTGGGCACTGACAGCTAATGCGTAAAAATTCATAGTGTTTAGCAAATTCAATAATCAAAGATTCGGCAATATATATTAGAGGTCTTAAGATATATACATCGTATTCTTTCATATAAACTTTAGGAAGATTAGCTGCAAATTCTCCCTTATGAAGAAGGTTCATTAAAAGGGTTTGGTTGCTATCGTCCCGATGGTGACCAAAGGCGACTTTATGACACCCCTGTTCTTTGGCGGTATTAAAAAGGGTCTGTCTCCGTTTTCTTGAGCAGCTATAGCATTCAAGATCTTCTTTATTTTGGTTTACAGTTTTTATAAAAAGGGGAACCTCTAACTTTTCGCAGATACTTTTTAAAAAAGATTTATCCACCCCAGCGCCGCACGTATATTCGCCATCAACATGAATCGCTATTAAGGGAAAATCGGGACAGCCGCGACCTTTAATGGCGTGTAAAAGAAAAAGGAGGGCTAAAGAATCTTTACCGCCGCTTAAAGCCACAGCTAAAGGTTTATCGTCTTCGATTAAACCAAAATCATAAATAGCTTTTCGGACCATGCTTTCTAGTCTTTTACCAGGGCCTGTCCAAGGGGGTTTTGCTAAGGGAATATGAATCAACATGGAAATATTTTACCCTCTTGAATGATAGAGATCAACGTTGTAGAATCTTCTAGCGGTTCTATATAAGAGTTTTTTTAAATGTCTAAATTATCGAGAAATGATCTATGTCCATGCGGTTCTGGCTTGAAGTACAAGAAGTGTTGTTTAAACAAGAAGGGGATAGCCAAGCACAAAGTAAGCGTTGTTCCATCCGGTGGCGTTTCCGCTCTATCTTCCAAGCTTTTAGGAAAAAAAGCTCCCTCTGAACAACAAGAATCTTGAAGCTAATTCAGGGTACTTGTTATAAGTAGAGAGCATTTTGCTGGCATAGCTCAATGGCAGAGCAACCGCCTTGTAAGCGGTAGGTTGTGGGTTCAACTCCTACTGCCAGCATTTTTTTGGGGGTTTCGCATAGTGGCAATTGCAAGGGACTGTAAATCCCTCTCCTTCGGGATTCGCTGGTTCGAGTCCAGCCGCCCCCAATTTTCATAGACAAAATCACTCTAAAAAACACCCTATAAAATTACTAGGTAATGAACCTAGATTACGCACTTTTTACGCACTCCAGCAAAATAGACCAGCTCACTCCAGAATAATTAAAGCTTTTTCTAGCGAGTATTTTCATTTTCAAAGCCTCATCTCCTTATGTCAAAACTTTTGTGAAATGCGTATTATTTGCGTAATTTTCGCTTTTTTGATTCCGCAACCCACTCATCTTCTTATAGTCTGCAACGGAAAGGTAGGCGATTACGCATCCCTTTGTTGTTGGAATATTCTGTTTTTGCTAGGGCTAGTCTGGAAAAAAGTGCTTGGGTGGGGTTTCAAGTGCTTTGGCTAATTTGATAATGGTTGTAAATGATGGGTTTCTCTCAGCTCGTTCTATCCCTCCAATGTAGTTCACGTGAAAGTTAGCTTTTTCGGCTAATTCTTCCTGAGTTATGCCTAGTTCATGACGCTTTAATCTTATCTTTTTTGAAAATTCAGCAAGAAGAGCATCCTTCTCATCAAAAAATGTTTTAGCCAT
>CAIPRZ010000147.1 GCA_903867585.1 uncultured Chlamydiae bacterium | reverse complement strand
TGAAGGCGGGCTATGAGATTACAGAAAAACTTGAAAAAGCCGATTATCTTGTTGTTAATACCTGTGGGTTTTTAGAGGCTTCAAGAAAAGAGTCTATCGACACTATTTCTCAGCTTTTCGATGTAAAAAAATCTTCTGCAAAAGTGATTGTTGCCGGTTGTATGGTTTCTAAGCATAAAGAAGAATTAAAAAATCTTTATCCTAACGTCCATTACTTTCTTGGATCAGGCGATATGGAAAAAATTCTGGAAGCTGTGACCACAGCGGAGCCAGGTGAAGCTATTGGTGATCGAAAAAGCTATCTTGAACAAGGCGATGTACCTCGTGTTATCTCTACTCCTAAACATTTTGCTTATTTAAAAATATCTGAAGGATGCGCAAAGCGTTGCGCTTTTTGTATTATTCCAAAAATTAAAGGGGCCCTTAATAGTAAATCCGTTGAGCAAATCACCAAAGAATTTAATCTTCTCCTAGATAATGGGGCTAAAGAAATTATTCTGATCGCTCAAGACCTAGGTGATTTTGGTAAGGATAGAAATCAGGTTGAAGGTTTGGAGTCTTTACTTAAAGAACTCCTTAAAATTGACCGCCCGTATTGGTTACGATTACTTTATCTTTATCCAGATGAAATTACCGATTCCTTGATTTCTGTAATGAAAAGCGATTCTCGCATTCTTCCTTATTTAGACATGCCAATTCAGCATATCTCTGATACGGTATTAAAGAAAATGAGACGTAAAACCGATAAAGCACAGATTGTTTCTATCATTACAAAATTAAGAGAAGAAATTCCCCATATTGTGATTAGAACCTCTTTAATGGTCGGCTTTCCCGGTGAAACCGACAAAGATTTTGAAGATCTTTGTGAATTTGTAAAAACCTATAAACTAGATAACGTTGGGATCTTTGCTTATTCGAACGAAAAAGAGGCCTCATCCTATTCTTTTGAAGATCAAGTCCCTAAAGAGATCAAACAAAAGCGTCATAAAAAACTGGCTAAAATCCAGCAAGAAGTGGCTGCTAATGTTAATAAAAAATATATCGGTCAAACTCTTGAGGTGATGGTTGAGGGGACACATCCTGATTCAGAATACCTTGTTATGGGAAGATTCTTTGGACAATGTCCTGATATCGATGGTCATATTATTATTAACGACACCCGAGGCATTAAATCTCAGGGGCAAATAGTCAAAGTTAAAATTACAGATGTGATGGGTTATGATTTGATCGGAGCTTGTGTACAAGCAGAAAAAATCAAAACTAAACTTGCTCTTGTATGAAAAAAATTGTCATAAAAGCTTCTAAAATCCCGGTGGTCGTATCTGGCCATCCCTGGATTTTTTCAGGAGCTATTGAATCCATGGATCCGATAGAACCCGGTGAGCTTGTTCATCTTGTAACAATTGATGATCAGTTTTTAGCCGTAGGCTACGCGCATCCTGATATGTCCTTAACAGCTCGCATTTTATCTTATAAAAATGAACCGATTGAAAAAATCCTAAAAGAGCGTATTAAACAGGCTTATCATTTAAGAAAAGATTCAGGACTCTTAGCAACAACGAATGCCTATCGGCTTATTAATGCTGAAGGAGATAGACTTGGTGGTTTGATTGTTGATGTGTATGGAAATTCTTGTGTCATTCAAATTTCCACTTGTGGGATGGAAAAGCTTAAAAATCTGATTGTTGAAATTCTAGATAGCGAGTTTGGTTTTGAAAATATCATTGAAAATTCAGAGTCTTCTTCTCGAACACTTGAAGGATTAAGCCCAATAAAACAGGCTATTAAAGGTTCCATTCCAAAAGAGCTATCCCTATTTGAAAAAGATGTCAAATTAGAAGTAGACCTTGATAAGGGGCAAAAAACAGGATTTTTTTTAGATCAACGATCGATGCGCATCGCTTTAAGGGATTTTTCTAAGAATAAAAAGGTCTTAAATGTTTTTTCCTACACAGGGGGCTTTTCGCTCCATGCCTTAAAGGCTGGGGCCCTATCAGTTACAAGTGTTGATGTGGATTCTCATGCTTTAAAACTTTTAGATAAGATGGTGGCCTTTAATAATTTAGACTCAACATGCCATCAAAGTCTTTGTGTGGATGCTTTTGATTACTTAGCAAACACAGACCTTTCAGA
>CAIPRZ010000146.1 GCA_903867585.1 uncultured Chlamydiae bacterium | reverse complement strand
GACTTGCAGCCCACCTCTTTCAAAAAGCATTTAAAGGGATAAAAATTTTCTTAGGTGATGAATCTACAAAATTAGCCGCTTCTCAATTAATTAGGCTTCTTTCTTATAAACAAAAGCATAATACCACTGAAAGAATTCTCTACGGCCGTACCCTTCGCAAACTGTGCCGTTTTACTGAAGCTTCTGAAATTCTAAAAAATGCAACAAGCCCTCAAGAGAAGCTTGAACTTGCAAGAGTATATAATCAATTAGGCCAGTATGAAGACTGTGACGCTCTTATAGAGTCGGTTCTTATAGAAAAGCCTTATACGTTATTTCTTGAAGGTCAAAACGCCTTACTGACTAAAATTTGTCTACATTATGATCGCTATAAAGCTTTAACGGTACCAAGCAACTCTATCGATAACTTAGAGAAAGATTTAAGGGTTCTTCAGGTCTGTATATCAGATAAAAATGGTAGTTTGGCTTTTGAGTGTGAACTCATCAAACAATTATTCTTTTCTAATTCTAAACAGGATCTACAAGTATTAAGATTTCATCCATTTTTAGATCATTCTAAAGGGGGAAGCTACAGAAAAATCCTGAATTTTATTATTAACAATCGACTTGATTCTCAAACCTGTTTCAGTATTGATGAGCCTTTATCTGAGGTCATGGAATGGTTGCTTCTTCAATTATTTGGGAGACAACAATGACCGTGAGCAGCTCTAAGGCGTCATTTTCCTCTTTTTTTCTTTCAGCTATATTACATGCTATAGGAATCGGGGTCGTTTTAGCTTTCCCACCAACAAAATCTTTAATCTTATTAAAAATAAAAAAAAATAAAGAAAATCTTGTCTTAGAGACAAAAAAAAAAGTCCTAGATGAAATTAATGTAATAAAAATTCCAAAAAAAATTAATAGTGAAACCTTTAGTGAAATTTTACAGGAAGATATAGGTTCAATATCTCAAAATGATGAATACATTCCTCACATCGATCTAGTTTCTAATCTCACTGAAAAAATATCTTTAGATTTTGAAGTAGATACTACAGAAAGTTTTGCCATGCCGCTATTAGAAAAAGCAGATAGCTCTTATGAAAATTATCTCTCCCCTCTAGTGGCTCCCTTCCCCAAAGACCTTCTTGAAGATGAAGAACCTATTGCCCATAATTATGAACCCTATCTTAAACCCTCAATAGAACCCATTAAACCAGAACCACAACTTAGCGAAATAGATGATTTGAATTTACCTTCGTTTGCTAAAGCCATGCCAGAGATGCTAGATACTGAACTTTATACCTATAAAGATGCGCTTAATGAAGACTATTTTAAAATGGAGCTAAGACTCAAAGAGCACAAACTCTTTGATGAACTTCCTCAGGAATTTTTATTTGTTCTTGATTTTACTCATAAAGGAGCCAAAAAAAATCTTGGTCTTTTTAAAGAAGCGATTGTGAATTCGGTAAAACAACTTAAATCTAAGGATAAATTCAACGTTATAGTCATAAATAAATACATGACACCCCTGTTTCCACAAGCTCGCATATGCAACCAAGAAAATTGTGCTTTTTTAGAAGATTTATTTTCAGAAAACCCTAAGTTTGAAGGGAAATTAAAAGATCTTGCAGGTCATTTAGCCCATCTTTTTGATCAAACAGAAGAAAACACCCTCCATACACACTGTCTTTTTTTTACTGAAGAACCTGAACAAGATAAAGAATCGCTTCTAAAACTTGCTAAATATAGCCATAGCAAATTATCGGTATATCCAATTTTATTTAATCAAAACCCAAAAAAACCGGTAACCTTAAATAATCTTGTAGAAAAAATGGGAGGCCGCTTACTAGCCCCACCCACAAAGGCTTCTTGTTCCAGAAAATTTTCGAGTTTAATAGCTGATATTAAAAAAACACGGTTAAGAAATGTATCGGTTAAAGTTGAGTCATCCAATCAATCCATGGATATTGCATTATCTGAAAAAACTAAAGCCTTGATACTAAAAAAACCTTTAAAAGTATTTGGTAAACTAAATGGAGCAAGAACCATAAAACTACAAGTTTTAGGATCTTATGGAGATGATCTATTTGAAATGAAAAAAAACCTTACCGTACAAGATGCAAAAAAAGGTTCCTCTATGATTAAAGAAGAGTTAGAATTACTTGATTAAACTTAAAGGGAAGACCTCTTGGTAGCCATTCTATCGGGTAAATTTAAAGGCCAGTCATTAGCTGTCCCAAAATCTGGAACAAGACCTACAAGCTCCCTTGTTAAAAAAGCCCTTTTTGATTCCTTAAGAACTCATTTAACAGATTGCAGCTTTTGTGACTTATTTGCTGGATCTGGAGCTGTTGGTCTAGAAGCCCTATCGCAAGGAGCTAGCAAAGTTTTACTCATTGAATCCAATAAGCAAGCTTTTACCTGTATAAAAGCCAATATTACTAAACTAAAATGCGAACAAGATTGTAAAGCCTATCTAAAAAAAGCTCATTCCTTTTTAGAATCCTTAGAAAAAGATCTTGAAACCATTGATATTTTCTTTTTAGACCCCCCTTATGACATAAGGCCAGAGGATTCCTCTTCTTATGAATCCTTACTTTTATTTTTTGATAAAAAAAATCTAAAAGCCGATTGCAAAATCATCCTCGAGACCAAAGATCCAGAAAGAATTGAAAAAAAAATGCCCCATCTCAACTCTTTAAGTCTTATGACAAAAAAAGCGTATGGGGACAGTTATTTATTTTTTATACAAAAATACTAAGATTTTTTCTTACCCATATCAAATACTGACCGAGTCATTTTACCTTCAACATCAAAAGTTTTTTTCTCGCCGTGAGGAAGATCTTTAATAAATTGCTGTTGAAGTTTTAGTTGTCCATTGTCGTAATATTTTTTGAAAAATCCGTTTCGAAGCCCATCTTTATATTCTGCTTCAAAGACTACAACTCCAGAAGGGTTCCATTCTTTGTATAATCCATCCATTTTGCCATTCTTATAGATGATTTCAGACATCAAATGGCCATTTTCAAAATAAGCTAGTTCTTTGCCCTCTTTTAGATCATTACAAACTTTTACAGTCTTTCTAAGCTTGCCTGATATATAAAATTCATTGTGCTCGCCTTCTTCTTTACCGGAAAGATAGTTTGTCTCAAGCACCTTCTTACCGTTTTCTGCATAGAAAGACAACTTACCATTATTAAGACCATTTTTGATGAAGGTCTCAAGCTTTAAGGATCCACTGGGGTAATAATCTTTTACAAAGCCTAAAATCTCATGATCAACACAATCATATTCATGGATTTTTACAAGGTTCTTAGTTTCTGGGTTTTCGACAAACACCTCAAAATGCCCATCTTTTTTACCATTTTTATAAGAACCGATTAAAAGCTCGCCGGTATTGTATCGAATAGTTGCAGGTCCTTCAAAAACGTTATTTTTATACGTAACTTTTTCAATAAGAACATGATTATCATCATACATAAACTTCTCCCCTTCAAGGAGTCCATTTTGATATGACATGGCAGCTTTTACTGTACCATCTTTGAAAAACATCTTGAAAGGGCCGTTGCTAACACCTTTTACAAAGTTAGAAACTCTAGATAAAGGTCCTACATCTCCTTTTTTACCTGAGGCAAAATATTCATTAAATTCCCCATCCGGAAGACCATCAGTATATTTACCTTTTTGAGCCAAAGATCCATCTTCCCAATAGGATAAGTAAAGGCCTTCGTATTTACCTTTCTTATAAAAAGTTTTAACATTTTCCGTCCCATTTTCGTAAAAAGCTTGGAAGGATCCTTCTAAAAGACCCTCTTTATATTCACAAATCCGTTCGGTTTTCCCATTCTCAAAATAATAGACAAACTTACCTTCTGGCTTATCCTCTTTAAACTGGCCTTTTATAAGAAGTTTTCCTTCGTCGGAATATTCTTCAAATACCCCCTCTTTCAAACCCTTATTAAAATATGTTTTTTCTTTAAGGACTCCATTTTCATGGTAAACTTTTCTCTCCCCATTTAAAAGATCATTAGCAAAAAAGGCGATTTCTTGAGGTTTAGAAGTGTTAAAGTAGGAAATGTATTTACCCTCTTTTTTTCCTTCTTTAAAAGAAGCTGCAGTTTTAATTTGACCATTTCCATAGTAAATAGTCTGCTCTCCTTCAAGCATCCCTCTAACAAAAAAGCTTCGTGACTCTTTTTGACCATTTTCAAAAAAAGACTCGGCAGCCCCGTCAAGCAATCCCTTATCAAATGTTTTTATATGTTCAATTTGACCATTTGAAAAATAGGTTTTTAAAACTCCGTGACAAAGATCATTCTGAAATAAAGACTCACTTTTAAGCTGTCCCTCACTATAAAACTCCTTTGCTGTTCCCTCTTTAAGGCCCAGTTCATCATAATGGTGCTCTTTTTCAAGATGGCCATTAACAAAGAAAGAGACAATCTTTCCGCGAGGAATGCCTTGTTGATATAAGTTGGTGGCAAGTATTTGTCCCTTATCATCAAAAAATAATTCCTGACCTTCTTTACGACCTGCTTTAAAAAGAACCTTTTTAAATTCCTTACCATTTATGTGGTAATGAATTTCCATTCCATCAGCAACATCGGATTCAAAATTTTGGATTTTGGTAATATTGCCTTCTTCATCAAAACACACAATGGCTGGTTGCTCCTGATTAGACTGCAATTTGCCCTCTTTAGAGATAATTTTTTGAGCAAGCTGACCGTTTTTATAGTAGACTAAAGCCTCTCCCTCAAGATAATTATTTATGAAATTGCTATAAGCGGCTTTTTGCCCGCCTTCGAAATAATTAATACTCTCACCATGAAGTTTATCATCTTCAAAGTGGTGAACTTCTGCAAGCTCCCCATTTTCATGAAATACTTCCCATTTACCGACACGTTTTCCTTTTGAAAACTGACAGGAAGATTTTTTTAGGCCCGATGGATAAAAAGTTTCGGCTTTTCCTTCTAATTGACCATTAACAAAAAAAGAAACTTTTTCTGGATTGCCCTGAGAATTAAATTCAATTCGTTCCCCGTGAGGTACGATCTCCTCACCTATTAAGGTTAATTCGGTCTCCGAAATTAGTCCCCCGTCTCCTCTATAAACACGTTGCTTTACAGGAACTTTTTTATGATCAATTTCTTCGTAAATAAGCTCAGCTTCTGGCTGGCCCTGGCTATTAAACGAAAGGATTTGCGATTTGAAATGAGGCTCTAAGGGTCGGGCACCTTCCATGGGAGCTAGAAGGCTTAGGGAGGTAAGTACAGATAACCAGTATAATCTCATAGGAGTTCCAGGTTCTAAAGTTGTTAATAGGTTTCTACCAAGAAAGGGTATAAGAATAAAGGAATGAAACAAAAAATGAAAAAAAATTTAGATTTTTAAAGATTTTTCAAGAAAAAATTTTGCAATTTCTCGTCAAAAATAAGGGCTTTATCCTTTTTTAGTCCTTTAACTGTAATTGAAATCTTGTCTGGTGCCATATTAGGGAAAAGGCAAAAGTCTTTTGGGATTTTTTCAAAATCTAGTTTTGAAAAAGTTTTTATTAACTGAAGTTCTGGGATTTTAAGACTAAGCTGTTTTGATTGATTCTCAAAAAGTATATGGGCCGGCTTTTGTTCAAGCTGAACCCATAAATAAGCTCTATTTAAAAAATGGCATAAAAGGGTTGATTCGGAATCTATTTGAGAAATTTTCATAAAATGAGCACTTTTAATTGCAAGAGTACTAGCAATACTAATGATAATGCTTAAGACTACTAATAGCTCAATGATAGAAAAGGTTTTTTTAACTATTTTTGGTCCCCTGAAGCCAATTGACAAACGAAGCCCCCATTTTCAAATACAACAGTAATTGGTCTTCCAAATGCGTCTTGTAGTAACTCTTTATCTTCTTTAAAAAGGCCTGATTCACTCAAAATTTTTTGAGTATTGGCTGCAATTTCATCAGGAGAATCGCTGTTTTCAGCGTAGTAAATATTTAAAGCATCTTCTATTTTTTGAGCATGAGCTTTAGATTTAAATACTTTAGCTTTATCCATGCTCTTTTTCATATTGACACCTAGCACACTACCAATAATTCCAATAAGGGCAATAACAACCATTATTTCAATGAGCGTTAGAGATTTTTTCTTAATTTTTTTCATAGGATGCTCCTAGTTTTAAAAAAGCTTAAAACAGCAAATGATTAAATAAAACTTCCAATGTCTGTTAAAGGCATTAAAATAGATAAAACAACAAGGCCTACAACAAGACCTATAAAGGCAAGTAGAAGGGGTTGTAAGAAAGTTGTGAGTTGATGGAGTTTTTTTTCTACCTCTTCTTGAAAGATAACTGAAAGCATTTCACAGGCAAAACTTGTCTTTCCCGTCACCTCTGACAATCCAATTAACCGTTTTACAACGCTTGGGAAGGGAGCTCGAATAGATTCTGAAAGCTTTTTACCCTCTAAAATATCGGATATAAACCCCTCGACTAAGATTTCTAGTTTTTCATACCCTAAAACATTTTTTGCAAGGACTAATGCCTCTTTTAGATTGATTCCTCGCGAGAGTAAAAGGTGGAGGCAAGAAAAAAAGTTTTCAAATTTAAGCGATAGAAAAAGGCTTTCACAAAAAGGAATGAAATTAAGAACTTTTAAAATAACCCTTTTTAAAAGCCCTTTGGCTTGGGCATAGATTCCAATCCCTACGGTTAATACCATTAAACAAAGCAACAAATTTACATGGTTTACACACCAATTGCTTATAAATAATATACCAGCGGTAAGCCCCGTAACTTGCCTACCCTCAAAAAGCTCTTTAAGCGATGGGATAATAAAAAATATAAGAGCATTAACAATTAAAAATGCAAAAACACAAAGTATAGAAGGATAAATTAGGGCATTTTTAAGTATTTTAATAAGCTTAGCTTGTTTTTCTAACAAATTTTTTAAAGCTAAAAACCCCTCTTTTATTTCTCCCGTTGCTTCTGCAGCTTGAATGATCGATATATAGAGAGAATCAAAACATTCAGGAAATTGTTTTAAAGCCTGAGAAAATAAAGTCCCTTCTTTAATTTTTTGGGATAACTGAGTAAGTAAAGGTAAATACTTAACTTTTTTTTCTTGTAGGCTGATTAAACTTTCGTAAATCGGTAAACCTGCAGAAATCAATTGATGCATTTGATAGGTGAACTCAAACCGCTCTGCTAAATTAAGATGGGGCTGTTTATGACGTTTGATAGATTTAAGTTCTAGCAGGAGATCTCCAGCTTCAGTAAGAACTTCCTGGGCTTCTTTTATAGATAAAAATTCTCTTTCTCCCCCAATTACTTCCCCTTTGGCCGTCATTTTTTTATATTTTAAAAGCATAGTGTGCCTTTTTAAATATTATAGGATTTAGTGACTGATAAGACCTCTTCTAAGGTCGTGATCCCTTTTTTTGCCATTTCAAGAGCTTGAGCATGTAAATCTTTAAATCCTAACTCTATGGCATGATCTTTTAAACTGTCGGCATCTTGAGCTTTTAAAATATGCTTTTTTAATGAAGAGGTGATGGATAAAAATTCGTAAATTCCAATCCTCCCTTTGTAACCAGTATAAAAACATTCATCACAACCGGAACCTTTAAAAAAAGTATGAGACTCTAAAATTGGGAAACGCCCTTTAAAAGCCTTAGGCATCGCTATTTCTATTTTACAAGCTGGACAAATTTTACGAACCAGTCTTTGTGCTAGAACACCGGTAATAGAAGAGCAGACAAGATAGGGCTCAATGCCCATGTCTACAAGGCGAGTGATCGCCGATGGAGCATCATTTGTATGAAGAGTTGAAAAAACTCTATGCCCTGTTAAAGAGGCTTGAATGGCAATTTCAGCAGTTTCATAATCTCTAATTTCACCAATCATAATGACATCTGGATCTTGCCGAAGAATGTGCTTTAATCCGGAGGCAAAGCTTAAATTAATCTTTGAGTTTACACTTATTTGAGCCATTCCAGAAAACCTATATTCAACAGGATCTTCAATGGTCATAATATTGATCGGATCTTGAAGTAACTTATTTAATGCGCTATAGAGTGTTGTGGTTTTACCGCTTCCAGTAGGACCTGTTACAAGAAGCATACCTTCAGGGACATTAATAGCTTGATGAATCGATTCCAAAATATCTGATGGAATACCTAAACGATCTAAACTAAGTGATAAATGACTTTTATCTAAAATACGAAGAACAATTCTCTCGCCAAATGCAACAGGTATCACACTAACGCGAAAATCTACCGACCTTTTATTTATTTTAAGTTTTAAACGACCATCTTGAGGCAATCTAGATTCAGCAATATCTAGTTGAGCAAGAACCTTCAATCTTGCAATGATTTGGCTTTCAATTTCCTTAGCTGGTGTGTGTCGAAGCAATAAAACACCATCAACACGATAGCGAACACTAAGTCCTTTTTCGCTGGGCTCAAAATGGATATCAGAAGCCCCCATCTTAATAGCTTCAGAAAAAATAGCATTTACAATTCTAATAACAGGATTAGATTCTGATTCATCTAAAAGATCATGACCGTCTAGAGATTCAGAAGATTCTATCGCGTTATTTTTATTTGCAGTTTCGATAAGGTTTTGAGTTTCTTTATCAGAGCTTTGGTAGCACAGCTCTAAAGCTTTTAGTAAAAGGTCTTCCTCAACCAAAAAAGGGGTTATTTTTTTCTTAAAAAGGACAGCTATAGTGTCTAAGGCTTCAAAAGGATAGGGATCACAATAGGCCACTTGAATTTCAAATGAATCTTCTTCAAATGGTAGACATTTAGCACCAAGTGCTACCTTATAGGGAATTAGCCTTTTTTTTTGGACTATTAGAGAGGCATTTAATAAATCAGGTAAGGTTTCTGTCATCGAGTAAATAAAGTTTTGAAGGTATTACTATACTCTTTTTGGCGTAATTTATTTTTAGCTTCTTCAATTTTTACCATGAATTCTGGAATGTCTCCAGGACGCTTTTGTAATTGTTGTACCCTATAATTTTCCATCTCCTCTAAAGGATCCTGAATAATTTTAGGGGTAATGAAAATAAACATTTCGGTGTTGTTATCAGTTAGATTAGAAGATCCAAAAAGTTTACCGATACCAGGCAAATCGGAAAGAAACGGAACTTTTTGCATAGCATCCCGGCTAGCTTTTTTTCTAAGTCCTCCCAAAATAATGGTCTGTCCATCAGCCACCCTCACTTCGTTCTCTATGTGTCTTTTATCTACAGTGGGTCGTTCATTGACGCTTGGTTTTGTCGTATCAAAGGTGATGTTGGTTTGTAAAGTTACAAAGCCTCTATTATCCAAAGCGTCCTGATCCGAATCAGGCACATGAATAATAGGGGTCATAATTAAGGTGATACCATACTGAGCCCGCACATAAGCCTGCTCAAAAGCGGTTCCCTGATTAGTATCGATAGGAGCTGCACCACTATTAATTGAAATCTCTTCAATAATAGAAATAGTGGCAGGGGTCTGATTTACCGTAATAACAGATGGGGCCGCGTTTAACCTAATATCTTCTTGAGTCATTAAAAAGCTGTAGGCCACATCATAGGCTGGAAAATTATTGCTTTTAGCTCCCCTAAACAGAAATTCTAAAACTCCAGAACCGACAGGAGAAGCCAATCCATTAACCTTTGGGAGAACTGGGCCATCATAGCGAAAGCCTTTATTGCTTGAGCCAATCTTTAAAAGATTGAGGCCATAATTACTTTGAGCATTGAGTTGCTTTTCAAAAAGGAGAACTTCGATTTCCACCATTTTTTTAGGGATATCGAGTTTTTTTAAAATCTCTTTAACTTTTAAAATTACGTCACGACGAACAACCATCAACAAGTTACCGGTTTTGCCATCGGCTATAAAATGCTCCGCTCCTTGAGCGACTTCCCATTTTGATGAAACATCAGGCTTAAAACTAGGAGGTGGAACCACTAAAGGAGGGGCGGGGGCATAACCATCGGGTGGATTGGACAAAGCCGCACCTCGTTGTGTATAACTCACATCCATCCCTTCACGTAAAGGATCAGCTGTTGATAATAAAGAGCTGTAAACTTTTTCTAAAATTTTAGATAAATCTTCAGGATTGGAATGGCGACATTTATAAAGCATGATGGTCATTTCAGCCGGGTCTTGCAATTGATCTTGAGTATCTTTGATTAATTTTTCGGCTCGTTTAACTATTTCTTGACCACCGATCAGGATTAAACCATTTCCCACAGTTGGAACAATGACACTTAATCCCTCATGCTCTTGCTTTGTAAAAGGGTTTCTTGGCTTTTCAAAAGCATCTGCAAAAAAAGCCTGTAAGATTTTTTCCATCTCTTTTACCGGCATTTTAGAGATAGGAATAACCTTTGAGACCTTTCCTTTAATACCCTCCCACATGGCTTCATAGAGTTTTTGAAGTTTTGTAAGCTCTTCCTTAGTGCCAACAAGAGCCAGTCTTGTACCAATTTGGTAAACAGATGCAAGTTTGGGATCAAGGAATTTTTCCATAAAGCCCTGAACACTTTTTAACTGCTCTGCAGGGGGGGCAAAAACATAAAAAGCTCTTGAACCAATTTCTAATAACTCTAATTCTTCCTTACTAGAAATTACCTTCTGCACAGAAAAAGGTTCTTTATTCATGATATAAAGTTGCTGAGTATAGCCATTTAATGTCTTGGATCCGATCCCATTTTGAGAAAGAAGTAAATCAATAAATCCTTTCCAAGATTGCTTAGGAATAGGCAAAGAATTATGAAAATGAATTTTTAAAGATCCCAATTCTTGAGGACATAAATAGATCATATCTTGCGGGCCATACTCATTTAAAAGCTGCTGCAAGGTGATTTCGTCTTTATCAAAAAATGTCATTCCATCTTCATCAGAATTAACCGAATCGGAATAAGATTTTGCAAAAGAATTTTCAAGCTTAAAAAGATGGGCTCTTAATTCGCCAACCTTAATTGCTATGGCTTTAATGGCCTCTTCATCCTCATGGTGGGACTCAGCTTCTTGACACAAGGTTGATATCTGGCTCTTCAAATCTATTAATTGTTTGTTTTGCTCTTGGAGAGTTTCTGATATTTCGGGGTGGGTTTGTTCGCATAAACTAAGCTTTTCTTCAATAGATAAAGAAAACACCGAAAGGGCTGTAAAAAGAAAAATAGGCAGCCTATTCATAGTTATGCTTTTTTTATCCCTTTAGTCAATTTTTTATTCGTTTTTTTGATTGGAATATCCATAGGAGCTTCAAACTCAAACGAATGGACTTTCATTCTAAGCGGAGAAAAGATTTTTCCTCTAATTAAACATGTCGTTTTATTAGAAGAAACTTCATCAATTACAAGAAGTAAACCTGTTTTTTTAAAATTTAATAGCGAAATAATATTTTCTTTTAGTTTTAAAACCTGAGAAAAATTCCCAACCTTTAAAACCCAATCGTTCTCCTTCAGAAAAAATTTCTGCGAACCTATATAACAGCTGAAGGTTTTGTTTAAGTGACCTTTAACCTTTAAGGGCATCAATAATTGAGGATTAAAAGTTTCATCGCTGATTTCATTTAAGTAAATTCTAGTTTCAAAAAGACCATTTTTATCAGTAGCCATGACAAAAGGCTTATTATCTTCTATGATTAAAACAGCTCTAAGTCCATTAGGAGCTGGCTCTAAGGTCCACTGGTTTTCATAAAAATAGAGTTCTTGATCGGGCTTAAGTGGTAAGGTCTTATTTTTATCAAAACTAATTCTGTAAACTGGATTTTCTTGGGAGCTTGGATCGTAAATACTAATCAATTGATCAACACCGATAAACTTGGCATTTTTTAATTGTAAAATTCCAGGGTGCTCTAAAAAAATACTATATTCTTCGGTCTTCTTGTTCTCTAATTTAGCAAGGGGTAAGCTTATTATCATGGAACTATCATTATCATGCTTAGCTTCTACAACAAGCACCTCTTTATCAATACGAACAGGTTTAAGCGACCAGTGCGCTAAAATATCTAAGTTATTAGAACCAATAGGGGTAAACTCATTTAACTTTAATGGCTGAAAAAAATCAGAATCCTCAATACCTATGTGAATATACTGATCATTCCATACAAGCTTAGAGACAATCGCTGCATAGACACAGTCTAAAATCTTGGGTGTATTTGGATTTAAATACTGAGGATTAAGTGAAAAAGGCCCCTGCCCTAAACTCTCAAAATTGAAGTCTTGAATTTTGGGACTAGATAAGGTGTTTAACCTTTTTACAAAATCAAGCCCAAAAAAAAGGGTATAAAAAACCCAAATCCCAGTCCAGATTATTAAAATAAGTAACTCAAGGCGATATTTTAGCCATAACAACTTAGATATACTGAGCATAGAGCACAGATATTACGAAGTATCTACAAAATGTACAATCCTGAAGGTTCCCCATTGCGTTAAATTAATTAATATAAATATAGAGGAGAAAAAGGTGAGGACTCAAAAACTATGGACTCTAATAAAGATGACGGCATATCTGTAAGTGAAATCGAAGAATATGCTAAGAAAAATAAATTCCCAGTTGCCATCGCACTAGGCATTCTTTTAGCCTGCCTATTTAGCATCTTCCTAAACATGACAAAACTATCTATTATTGTACTAACCATCGGTGCGTTAGTTGGCGTTTTTATGCCCGGAAAAATCACATTTTTCCTTAAAAAAATGTACAGTTTTATTGGAAAGCAGGAAAAAACAACGCAACTTGTTGTAGGAATTGTCTTTTTAATCTTATCTATATTTTTTCCACCAGCAACTTTTGCTTTGATGGGATTACATTCAGGAAAAGATATGAGACATTTGATGATGGAAGAATCTCACCCTATGTAAAAATAGGGCGAGCTTAGTTTTTGCACAAGAATTAAGCTTTTACAGCTTTCTTTGTCATGCGAGATTTAATACGAGCGGCTTTGTTCGCCTTGAATATCCCTTTTTTAACCCCTTTATCAGCAAGGCTGTAAACTTCTTGAAGTTTGCCTGCGTCTTCGGCAGTTTTAATAGATTTTTCAAGCGCCTTAATAGAAGTCGCTATCTTAGATTTAAAATTTTTATTACGTAAACGACGCTTTTCACTTTGTATGTGACGCTTTAGCGCCGAAGGACGCTTAGTTTTTTTTGTTGCATTTTCTTTTTCGGCCATGTCTAATCCACAGTATAAATTTTATAGCTGAGATAAATCATAACGTATGCTGGGTGATGTTGTCAAAAGTAAATCAAAGTTACCCTCTATAAGTCGCTTTTTCATTCACCTTATTTTTATACCGGTAATTATCGTACAGGCTGTCCCTTGCATAAAAAAAATTTACTTTTACGCCTCTTTATCAAATAGGCTACCGATTATCGTAAAAGAGGTGAACTGGCTACCCCCTTTAGTAGAAGTTAAATTTTATTTTACTAGTTATGGCACACCCTATCATCAGTCTGAAAGACTTAAATATCTTAAGGTGCACTCACTGCCCCAGTTTGAGGCTATAAAAAATAACATTAAAGAAAAGATTAATACTGGGTATTATTCCCCTAAAAAACCCACCACAGCCTATTTATCAAGACCCTTCCCCTTCAAAAAAACAATTTTTTTTAGCTTAAGCGCACTTTTATATACTATTCTATTGGGTCTAGAAACTCGCCTTTTAACCCTTTTTTATCTAAGGCGCGCTGGTGGAAAGGAAAGGTTTCAAAAAATTGAGACTTAAGCTCGATAAGATCGTATGAAAGTTCATACCGACTTGATTCAATAGTTCGTCTATTAAAATTAAAGCTTTCTAACTGATCATAAATCTTAAAACTATTACCGCAAAAATAATAGGCATGATGCATGGTCCTCAATAGCGCTTCAAAAGGATGAATTTTAGCTTTGTTGAACACGTGATCGCTCAAAAAAAACCAGCCCCCAGCAAAAATAGATTCGCTTAGCAAATTCCAAGTTGGCCTAAAAATATAAATTAGTTTAAGGTTTTTAATTGTAAAAATCTGAACTTGCGGCATCATATCTAATTTTTAATATAATATTATCTTGAATTACGATCTGACACAAGCCTTGACACCAATATAGACCTTTTTTAATAATGGGAAGCCGAACTAACGCATAGGGCATCATGTCGAAAGAGGCCTTCGCCACCCCACTCAGTCAGCAACACCAACAAAAAATCGAAGAACTTGTTGCTATCGCTAAAGAACAAGGACACATCACTTACGAAGAAATAAATGATGTATTACCGATAAATATTGATAATGCTGAACAAATTGATCAAGTCCTTATCTTCCTTACGGGAATGGACATCCAAATCCTTAACCAATCTGAGGTCGAAAGACAAAAAGAGCGGAAAAAAGAAGCTAAGGAAATGGAAACGGTCCAGAAGCGCTCTGAAGCCAGTTCTGATGATCCTGTACGTATGTATCTTAAAGAGATGGGATCTGTCCCTCTTCTTACTAGAGAAGAAGAAGTGGAGATCTCTAAACGTATTGAAAAAGCTCAGATTCAAATTGAGCGAATCATCATGCGTTTTCGCTACTCCTCAAGAGAAGCTATTTCTATTGCTACCTATTTAATTCATGGAAAAGATCGATTCGATAAAGTGGTAGCTGAAAAAGAAGTGCCAGATAAAAACCTTTATTTGACCCTCCTACCTAAACTATGCAATCTCTTAAAACATGAAGATCATATTCTCCAAAACCTTCTTATTAAGCTTAGAGACCCTGCCTTAAAAAAGGCAGATAAACTAAAAATTCAAGAAGATGCAGAAAAATGTCGTATCCGTACTCAGGCCTATCTTAGAAGAACACGCTGCCGTCATAATATCATTGAAGATTTCGGCGAAGTGATTCTAGATGCCTATGAGCGTTTTATTACTCTAGAAAAAGAGATTCAAGAATTAGCTCCTCGTGCCGAAAAGAATAAATTTGCTTTAGGAAAACTAAAAGCCTTGCAGCGCAGACTTGAAAAGCGGGAACTTGCTGCTGGTCGTACCCTTGATGAATTCAAAAAAGATGTCCGGATGCTTCAGCGCTGGATGGATAAAAGCCAAGAAGCCAAACGCGAAATGGTGGAGTCTAACCTCCGTCTTGTTATCTCAATTGCTAAAAAATACACTAATAGAGGCCTATCCTTCCTTGACTTGATTCAAGAAGGAAATATGGGTCTTATGAAAGCGGTTGAAAAGTTTGAATACCGTAGAGGTTATAAATTCTCAACTTATGCTACCTGGTGGATTAGACAAGCTGTTACTAGAGCTATCGCTGATCAAGCAAGAACTATCCGTATTCCTGTGCACATGATTGAAACCATCAACAAGGTTTTACGTGGCGCTAAGAAACTGATGATGGAAACAGGTCGTGAACCATCTCCTGAAGAACTTGCTATAGAACTAGGACTAACACCTGAAAGAGTTCGTGAAATCTATAAAATTGCTCAACACCCTATCTCTCTACAAGCTGAAGTTGGAGATGGAGGCGAAAGTCAGTTTGGAGATTTCCTTGAAGATACAACAATTGAGTCCCCTGCAGAAGCCACAGGTTATGCGATTTTAAAAGATCGTATGGGTGAGGTTCTTTCTACTCTTACTGAAAGAGAGCGCACGGTTCTTATTGAACGTTTTGGATTACTCGATGGTAAACCGAAAACACTTGAAGAAGTGGGTGTTCGCTTTAAAGTTACCCGTGAGCGTGTTCGTCAGATTGAGGCAAAAGCCCTGCGTAAGATGAGACACCCTACACGATCTAAACAACTCCAAGCCTTCTTAGATCTTCTCGAAGGAGAATAAAGCTAAAAGTGGCTAAAGACGTCCAGACTTTTTTTTCAAATTCTGGACCTCTAGCCTTAAGCTTTCCTCATTACCAACCCAGAACCTCTCAAGTAGAAATGTCTTGTATGATTGAAAAACTTTTTCAATCTAAAGGCTTTAATTGTATTGAGGCTGAAACTGGTATCGGCAAGACATTCGCCTATCTTGTCCCTTCTTTATTTCAAGTTTCTAAACACAAGCAAAAAATCGTTATTTCTACCCACACCATTGCTTTACAAGAACAGCTTTTTTATAAAGATATCCCCTTTTTATTAGACCTGCTTAAACTTGATATCGAAGTGGTCCTTGTAAAAGGAATGAATAATTACCTTTGCCTTGAGAAGCTAGATAAATTAAAAAATGAACCCCAATTTTTCAAAAACCCTTTTATTGAAGAATTGAGCCATAAAATTCAAAATGATGAAAACCTAAACGAAGAAACCATTGCCTCAAGTACACCTAAAGAGCTTTGGCATAAACTCTCAGCAGATTCCTTAAGCTGCTTATCCCATACGTGTCCCTCTTACAAAAACTGTCATTTTTTTAATGCAAGAAAACCTCTTGAGCAAGCTTCTATTTTGATTGTCAATGTATAGACAATGGGGGCAATTTATGTATAACCCTAAAGCAACTACAAAAGCAAATCATAATAACGAATTTAATATTGATTTATT
>CAIPRZ010000145.1 GCA_903867585.1 uncultured Chlamydiae bacterium | reverse complement strand
CCACATACCAATCAAACCAAATTAAGCATCGTACAAAGATTTTTGGCAGCCGTCCCCCTTGCAATCATTGGAATTTCTGCCATGCTCACAGAAGCTGTTTTAGGATTAAAAGGTTATGCTTTTAATGCCGTTAGCATCATGGTGGGCTCGGATCAAAGAGCTAATAAAATAGATCGAGTAGCTGGAACTATTTTTGGTTATATTGGAAGATCTAGAGATTCATTAAATGCCCCAGCACGCTATGAACAAATTAAAAGTCTTTGCGAAAGTTTGAAACTAGAAGAAGCCCGCCTATCAGATGCATCAGATTCTAGCTCCGATACTGAGCAGCCTTTTATAGCAAGTACTGAAAGACAATTTCCCCCTACTTCTTTAAATTTTACTGAAAATCAGCTTTTT
The DNA here is from genome assembly GCA_903867585.1 of uncultured Chlamydiae bacterium. Taxonomy (GTDB): domain Bacteria; phylum Chlamydiota; class Chlamydiia; order Chlamydiales; family Rhabdochlamydiaceae; genus CAIPRZ01. The sequence goes on along the minus strand of CAIPRZ010000145.1, from coordinate 10,121 downwards.
GAAGTTTTTCAGGGCAACAAAAGCATGAAAAGAATTGAAGGCGATAATTATTTTGAAAGATCTAAGGATTTGGGTGGTGATGGTTTTAAAACATTTACCCCAATTACTGTAGATGGCCAAACCTATCAAATACAAAATCAGGTTTTTAAGGATCTGCCTCGGTCAAATATTGAATTACAACGAAAAAATGGTGAATTAATTACAATAAATTTTATCACTCAAGAAGAAACGCAAAGTCCAGGACAAACACCTCAGGAAATTATTGAAAAATTTGTTAGAATCATGACAAAAGAGTTACCGAAAAACACTGATCGCACACGATTGATTCAAAATGCTTTAAACACTATAAATCAAATCTCTTTTGTAAACATGGAAGATCCCATCGTTTTAGGATTCATTAGCAAGATGAACCTAGGATTGCAACTTAAACCAGAAACCTTTAAACATATTTATAGTATAGATGAAAACGGATCTATTCACGCTCAACATAAAGTAAGCTTTGATCCTATAGATATGGATGATCCTGAAAGAGAAAATTCTAAAATTCTAGAAATGAAGGTGGATTATGACCTTAAAGGTGATCGTCTATCCAATACCCAGTATATCTTAAATGTTCATGAAAAAAGATCTTAAAGCGATCGATTTTTAAGAATATAAAGCGAAGTTTTACCCCATGGCATTCGAATCTGTTTTTCTTCGATGTCATAGCCCCAAATCCCATACTCTTCAAGTGTTGTACTTATAGAAAATATGTAGTTAGGTCTAGCTTGGTTTATTTTTTGGACTAAATCAGTAAGAAGCTCATCTGATAAACAGGTACCGGCTAAATAGATGGCGTCGGCTTTAGGTAGGCTGATATCCCATAAATCTTGATGTACAAGATTAATCCCTGTCATTTCTAATCTTTTAAACAAGGGTTCACTTATTGCTATAAAAGGGTAAAGCCCCTCAAAACCGATAGAATTAATCCCATAGATTTGATCAAGGTACATAAGCCCTGTTCCCCGGCCAGAGCCAAGATCTACTAATAAAGAGTCCTTTTTTAGGTAGGTGGCTATTTGGTCCCAAACTCTTAAGGGGGTTTCACCAAAGGTATAGCCTTCCCTTTTTGAAAACTCCAAATTATCCCCCAATCGATAGATATTTTTTCCAAAATAGGCTTTATAAAAAGCCAAAAAGGGTCTCCAAAGTCGCTTTTTTTTAAAAATAATTAAAAAGTCACTTAAAGCGCTGATAGTTAATAACATATAAAAGTCATATTTTATTCTTATCATACCCTAATTCTTCATGGTAAAAAAACATTACCCTATAGATTGGATCAATTTTTTATCGATGATAATTTTAAAGAGAACAATTTTGTTTTAAAATCTATTGTTCCCAGCCAATTTAGTGATTTATTAACAGTAATCAATGAGTCAAGTAAAGATAGTTCTTATCAAAATTTAAAATTGGCCCTAGCTGCTTTTTTTAGTTCAACCCAAGCTTTTGATGCCGATCTTGATAAAAGCTTTAGGGGTAAAATTCAAGAGACTTTAATTAACTTAAAAGAAAAATATGGTCTTTCTGAAGATGTGTTTTTTGGGGCCTTTAAATCTACAAAACAAGGAATAGCAGATAAAAATAATGTTTCTTTTGTAGATGATAAATTAATTTTACGAAAAGATGTTGTTCGCGAGTTACTGTTTATTACCCCAAATGGTCCTGTTCAGGTTCCTTTCAAGGCTTCATGGGAGTCCATAATTTCAGGCGATGAAATTACAACAAAGTTTTTAAGCTACCATATCGACTATGATGGGATTCACTCAGCATTTTAACTAATGCTTGGCTCTAGATAGCTAAATGTTTTACAATAGGTGTCTTTTAAAAAAGATGCCTTGAGTGATGAAGAAATTTTTGTTGTCTTTAGCAATTTATACCCCTCTATTTTTATTTGCACTAGACAGCGCATCTGACGAGATTACCGTCGATTTAAAAAATCCCCAATTTGTTGATGGCCAACTACATACCCATGAAGGGGGTGTGGTTTCAGGAAAGAATCTTAGACTTCAAGCTCAGCATATTTCTTATAAATCAACTGTTGAAGATGGAGTACCTAAAAGAATCATTGAAGCTTCTGGGGACCTTTTTATAGTTTTCCAGCAAAAACCATTCGTTGCAAAATCTATTGTCTATGATTTTGTGTCTGGCACTGGAACCCTTTATGATGGTCGTACTTATGTTGATCTTTGGTATTTAGGCGGTGAAGAATTTTTTCTAAATCCTGATGGGAGCTTTGAGGCTCAAAATGCTTTCATCACAACTTCTGCTAATTTAAACTCAAGCTGGCAATTTCACTCCTCGTCTTTGAAAGTTAATAAGAAAAGAACTCTTTCTCTTAAAAACTTAAAACTTAAACTTTTTAAGATTCCTGTCTTTTGGATGCCCACATTTAAAGCCAGCCTCCGTTTTCTTAAAGATCCGATGATCAAATACAAACTTACCTGGGATAAAAGCATAGGTCCAAGAGCCACAGTCCGCTATCAATTCATAAGCTCGGAGCGTTTTGATTTATTCTTAAGAGGAGACTATAGAATTGCAGGTACTGGCAATCATAGTATTAAAAGCGCTTTTGGCGGAGCTATTGAATCCATTTATAAAGACCCAAATCAAAATACCCAATTCTTAACGCGTAACTTTTTTGCTAACGACCGCATTGTTCCTGAAGAAAATGGTCCAAAACGGTATCGCTTCCAAGGTTTATTTAAACATACCGGTGAAGATGAAAAATCGATGGTTTATTTAAGTTACGACAAGCTTTCTGACCAAAAAATGATTTCTGATTTTAGATCCGATGATTTTGTGGTCAATACCGAAAAAAGGTCCTATTTATTTGCTACAAGACAAGAAGAGGATGTAATTGTCCGCTTTAGTGTTCAGCCCTGTTTAAATAGGTTCCAATCGATTACTGAAGAGTGGCCCAAGCTTTATTTAAATCTCAGAACCCAGGACCTTGGCTCTTCTGGTATTATGGCCAATAGCGACGCTAGCTTGGCCTATCTTAAATATAAGTATGCCATCGGTCTTGAGCCCTATTTTACCCCCTATCATGCATTTAGAATGCAGACCTTAAATGAACTTTATAGACCGATCTCACTAAAAGGGTTCAATCTCATTCCAAAAGTGGGAGTCCTTGGTATTTATTATAATAATAGCCCAGAAAACATGAAGCTTGGGCAATTATCCTACCGCTATTCTCTTGAGTCCAACTTTCGGATTGTCTCTAACCAACCCTTCCTATCCCATGTGATTGAACCTTATTTCAATTATAACGGATATTCTAAGCCTTGGGTAAATAGCGATGATCATTACTATTTTTATATCGATGATGGCTTGAGTAAACTAAACTGTATTGAAACCGGTATTCGTCAAAATGTCCGTTTTGGGCATTATCCCTTTGAGATATTAGCGGATGCTTTTGTGATCTCACTTTGTAAAAGTCTTAACTATCCCCAAATCGTTGCCTTTTATGGAGCCAATTTTGAAGCCACTTTTTCTCGATGGTTCTTAAAAGCCTACACCCTTTATAACCAAGGGGCCAAAAACCTTGATTACATCAATGTTCAAACCGCTTTTACCCTTTCCAAAGACTTTGCCTTTGCTCTTGAATATCGCAATAGAGGTCCTTATGCCTGGAGAAAAAGTAATTATGAAAATTTCTTCCTTGATGTCACAAGACCTGATGAAGAGCTTTTAGAAACCCCAATATCTGATAAAAGACAAACAGTCCTTGGTAAACTCATGCTAAGACTATCACCAAGAGTAAATACCCAAATGGGTGGTCACTATGGTTGGGGTCGTAAAACAGAACCGGCTTATGTTAGTACCAATGTAGATGTCAATTTCAGCATCGGTGGTTCTTGGAATTTAAAGATTGGTTATCATCGCTCTCCGGATAACGTCAGGTTCACAACAAACTTCTATTTAAGCCCCTAAAGACTTTTTGGTGTTTTCTTCGATTTTTTGAAGATCGGCTTTCATTTTTTTTCTCTCATTTTTTGAAATGAGATCGATAAATAAAATGCCATTTAGGTGATCAAATTCATGCAAACGGACTCTAGCATTAAACCCTTCAATGACTTGTTTGAAACTTTTGCCATGTCTATCTAGAGCTTCGATATGGACAACTTGAGGTCTATAAACAGAAGCTCTTACTCCTGGAATAGATAAACACCCCTCTTCATCAAGCTCAACTTCTTGTGATCTATAGGTGATTTTAGGGTTAATGTAGACCTCAGGATCTGAAAGCTCTACCTCATCAGAGTCGATATCTAGATAATTTCTTAAGACAAATAGATTTAAACAGACTCCAATTTGAGGAGCAGCAAGTCCTATTCCGTTACTTGCATCCATAGTCTCTATCATATCGTCTATAAGAGTCTGTAAGGAAGCATCAAACTCTTTAATATCGGACGCCTTTTTTCTTAAAATGGGATCGCCCAGCATACAAATGACGCGCTGCATAAACTATCTTACCTTAAGATATAGAGGTCCAAATTGATAAAATAAAACATAACGCAGCAAAAATAATCCCAGAAGCTGCTGTTAATTTTTTTAAAATATCAGCTGTTGAAGTACCAAATAAAGAGGTTCCCGCATCCCCACCAAAAGAGGCGCCAAGTCCCATCGAGCGTGATTCTTGGACAAGAACGAAAATCGATAAAACTAAACAGTTAAGAAAGAAAAGTGAAAGTACAAAATAAAATAAAAAAGTCATAAATTTAGCCCAGTTGAGCAATTAATTTTTCAAATTTAACAGGATCCAAACAGGCTCCTCCAATTAAAAGTCCCCCCACATCGTCCAGGGCTAAAATAGAGGCCGCATTGGTTTCATTAACCGATCCACCATATAATACCTTAACGGCATAAAAATCCCGAGAACCTTCTTTTAAAAAAGATTTTATGTATTGGTGGGCTGTTTTAATATCCTCAATACTTGCGGTCTGCCCAGTTCCAATAGCCCAAACCGGTTCGTAAGCAATCATAAGAAGGGCTGGATTAAGAGAGAAAACCCCCTCTAATTGGGCAGCTAACACTTTTTTAAAATCTTTCTTTTGTTCAAGTGTTTCCCCTATGCACACAATACTTAAAAGGCCTTGCTGTTGAAGCTTATGAGCTTTTTTAATAACTGCATCAGAGGTCTCATGAAAATGTTGCCGTCTTTCTGAGTGGCCAACAAGGGAAAATGTTACAGGCATTGAACAGAGTTGAGAAGCGGCAACTTCGCCGGTAAAAGCTCCTAAATCATGCATTGAAACATCTTGAGCCCCTAGTATAAATGGGGTATTTATCATTTCCTCAAGACAGGGTTTAATATATAAACTGGGAACTGCCAAACCCACTTCAATATGATTAGAGTTTATTTTATGTTTAAAAACTTTAAAGTAAGGATGGATCTCTGAAAAAAGCTTTTGCATTTTCCAATTTCCCACGATAAACTTTTTCATAGTGTAACTCCTAAAAATTAAGGCTATTTGACGCTATTGTGACTAAACCACAAACTCCCTAACTTATGACTATTTATACGGTTTCACAGATATCTGTTGCGATAAAAAAAACACTAGAGGGCTCATTTAGTACTCTACAAATTTCAGGAGAAATTTCCAATCTACGACTTCAAAGCTCAGGCCATTACTATTACACGCTTAAAGATGATCAATCTCAAATAAGCTGCGCCCTTTTTCGAGGGGATGCTTTAAGAATAAAGTCACAACTTAAAGATGGGGATCAAATTATTGCCACCGGCAATTTAAGTGTTTTTACCCCCAAAGGCAATTATCAACTAATCGTTAAAGAAATCCAACATAAAGGGCTTGGTGACCTTTTAGCCCAGCTTGAAGCCTTAAAGAGAAAATATGCAGAAAAAGGATACTTTGATCAAAGCCGCAAAAAAAAGCTCCCCCGCTTTGCTAAAACTATTGGAGTTATTACCTCAAGTACTGGCGCTGTCATCCAAGATATCATTCACACCCTGGGAAGAAGACATAGTGGATTTAAGCTTGTTTTGATTCCCTGCAAAGTGCAGGGAGAAGGCTCTAGCCAAGAAATTGCCTGCGCCCTTGATTTTATGAATAAACATAAGCTCTGTGACATCATCATTGTCGGTCGCGGTGGCGGAAGCCTAGAAGATCTTTGGTGTTTTAATGAAGAAAAAGTAGTTGAGGCCATCTATAGATCTCAAATTCCAGTCATTTCAGCTGTCGGTCATGAAACCGATTTTACCTTAGCCGATTTTGTGGCAGATGTCAGAGCTCCGACACCAACAGCTGCTGCTGAAATGGCTTTAATTGATATCCAAGAATTTATGGAGCAAGTAAGGGCTCTATTTAAAACCATCTCTCAGCTTTTTCATAAAAAAATAGCCTCTGATAAAAAACTTCTTCTGCAAATACAAAAAAGGCCAGAGCTTTGTTCGGCCTCGATGCTTTTACAAAATTACTATTTTAGTATGGAAAATATTCAATCCAAACTTGAACTTCTTTTTAGTTCTCATTTCGAGCAGATTAAATCCCGTTTCCAAGCTAAAAAAGGGCTACTCTATAATCTTAAACCAGATAATCAGGTTAAAGAAAAAAGACTAAGGCTTAAAAACTTGATTCACCAACTCTCAGCAAAAGGGCAAATCATTTTAGATACCCTTGATCATAAAAATCATCTAGTGGCTCACTCTTTAAAGCAGCGCTGGCCTCAATATATTAAAGATAGAAACTCCTCATTTTATCGTATTCAAGAACTTTTAAAAATGCTTCATCCAGAAAACGTCCTCTCCAAAGGGTATGCGATCATGGAAAGCCCTGACGGCCAAAATCTTTATACCTCTATTTTAGATCTTGAGCAAAATCACTGCTTAAGACTTAAGCTTAAAGATGGAAGTTGCCTTGTAAATGTTATTAATAAATCCTCAGCAAACGAGAATACTTATGGAAAATAAAACCTACGAAGAAGCTTTTAAAAGGCTTGAAGAGATCTTAAGCCTTATGAATTCAGGACAGGTCCCTTTGGATAAAGCGGTCAATCTCTATAAAGAAGCCGATAGCCTATCCCGTTTTTGCGAAGAAAAATTAAAAAACGCAGAAAACACAATCTCTACCCTTATTAAAGATCGGGATGGACAAATCGCCTTGAATGAAAATGAAGAACCTATTATCCAAGAGTTTAACCCTTCACGAATAGCGACAAATACCTTATGAAAATTGCCCTTTTCCCCAACATGGCTATTCAGCAATCCAAAGCTCTAGCCATTAGCATCAAAGAATTTCTAGAAGCCCAGAAACATCAGGGTTTTATTTTTGAAGATTTTAAAGCTCCGCATGGGGATTTAAAAAAAATGGATTTTCTTATGACTCTTGGGGGAGATGGGACTATCTTAAAATTAAAACACCATTATCCTGATGTGGATATCCCAATCCTTGGGGTCAATGTAGGCCATCTTGGTTTTATGGCTGATATTCAAACTTCAGACATCTATCCAAGCTTGCAGGAATTCCTTGAAGGGAAATTTACTGTTCAAGAAAGGCTCATTTTAGAATCCACCCACTCTGATCATCCCGGAGAGTTTGCGTGTAATGATATTATCATTCACCGTGGAGCCTTTCCTGCCATTGTTCAAATCGCAGTTCATGTAGATGGAAGTTATTTCAATACCTTTGAAGCCGACGGAATTATTATTTCAACACCTAACGGGTCAACCGCCTATTCCCTTGCAGCTGGTGGTCCTATTTTAAGTCCGGAAATGGATGCAGTCGTCATCACCCCTATCTGTCCTCATACTATCTCTAATCGTCCCCTTGTAATCTCAGCAAGCCACGAGATTAAACTTCAGTATTTGACTCCTGAAAGTAAAGTCGAGGTCCGCTTTGATGGTTCTTGGGTATTACCCCTATCTTCTGGGGAATCTTGCATTATCAAAAAATCAAAAAGAAAGTTTAAATTAGTAAAACTTAATCGCTGTGAATACTACGCCACCCTACGCACCAAATTGAATTGGCAAGGCAGGCTCCGCTATTAGTAAATTTTTTAACTAACCCTTTTAGTTTTTCTTACCTTGAAGGCTATGCCCTTTAAGATGTAAACTTCATATAATTAAAATAGGCTCATTTTATGCTTTCTAAAATACGTTCTTTTCTTAAAGAAAAAGAGTCCACTATCGTATTTTTGCTATCATTTAGTATCGTCTGCCTAATTAATGTTAACTATTCCATCCTCCGCTCTCTACGAAACACCCTTGTTGTCAGTTGCACAGAAGCTGGAGCTGAACTCATTCCAGCCATTCAACTGTGGGGACTACTGCCTCTTACATTTTTACTGGTCTATGTCATCTCGCTTTTTATGAGAAAATATTCTCAAGTAAAAGTATTTTTTTTAGTAACTCTTCTATTTCTTGGCTTTTTTAATCTCCATGCCTTTGTTATTTATCCCCTAAAAGAGGTCCTAGAAAATTTTGTCTCTCCTCCTGAGATATTAAAAAAAGTAACCAGTCTGTATCTGCTCTGTAAGAACTGGACCTCAGGATCTTACTATATAGCAGCCGAACTTTGGAAAGTGGCTATTTTAAGCCTTTTATTTTTTGGATTTTTGAATCGCTCTTTGTCTTTAAAAGAGGCAAAGGGGATGTACTCCCCTATTCTACTAGGTGGAAGTATCGGGGGACTTCTTGCCGGCCCACTTACAGTTATTTCAGCAAAAATTAGCCACTTTTTTCTCTCTTCACACGGGTATGATAAATGGCATTCTACCTATTTGATGTTAACCCTTGTCATGACCCTTGTAGGGGTCGGAATGATGGGTCTATTTGCTATTTTAAAAAATAAAGTCTCAATCAAAGAAAATTATACCGACTCAAAACCAAAAATTTCTTTTAAAGACTCTCTGCAAGCCTTTATTCAAAATCGGTACCTGTTTTCGATGGGCGTCATCATTATTGCTGACTACATCGCTTATTTTTTATTTGAAGTCTTTTTCCTAGACCTTCTTAAAAAGGCTTGCCCAAGCCCTAACGCTTACTGTGAGTACAATGGACAGCTTACCTTTTGGACAAGCGTGCTGACTCTGATTTCTGCTGTCTTTGTGACACCGATTCTTTTACTTAAAAAAACCTGGAAAACAGCGGCCCTTGTCACCCCATCAGCAATTGGCCTCTCTATTATCTTTTTCACTCTAGTATTTGGGGCAGAAAAATCATGGATGCAGCAACTTTCAGGCTATTTTGGTCTAACTCCGTTGAAATTAGCCCTTCTTTTTGGATCTATCCAGTTTTGTTTTTGTCGAGCGATTAAAGGAACTCTATTTGATGCATCAAAAGAATTGGCTTATTTCCCATTAAGTGAAGATTTAAAATCTAAAGGTAAACTTGTCATCGACGGGCTAGCTTCAAGAACAGGCTACTGTTTAGCAGCTGGGATTAATCAATCTCTATTTTCTCTTTTTGGAACCTTTCAAGGGGGACTTCCAGCTGCGGCGCTGATTTCTTGTATCGCTGTCGGTTTTTCTATTCACGGAGTGTTACATATTTCTGGGCAGATCCAGAATAAAACCCCTGTTATGACTTAAAGATCTGCAGGCAAAATCCTTTAAGATAACTCCCCTCTTTATGAGCAAGAAGGCGAGGATGATCAATGGCATCCAGTTGCGTAAACAAAAACTTCAAAACAACCCGAGTCTCCATGGCTGCTTGTAATAAAAGCTTTTCAAAAAGCTTTTCATCCACAAAATAAGAACAAGAAGCCGCGTATAAAATAGCCCCCTCTTTCATTTTAGAAAGTACCTGCTTGAATAGCTTTTTATAACCTTTAGAAGCATTTTCAATATCTTGCCGTTTTTTTGCAAAAGCTGGAGGATCAAGTATAATAAGATCAAATTCTGAAAGGTCTGTGTTTGCTAAGTAATCAAAAGCATCCACACAAAGACTTTGATGGCATGTTTTTGAAGCGCATGGCCAGGCTAGATCTTATGATGGTATTCGCCTTCATCGCACACGGGGTAATTGTCGCGTGGGCCGCGATGCGCAAAAGCACATTGTACTGGCTCATTGCGAGGGGCGTAGGTCTCTATGTCGTCTTGGGCGCAGCGTTGCTGTTAGCCCTTGT
>CAIPRZ010000144.1 GCA_903867585.1 uncultured Chlamydiae bacterium | reverse complement strand
TTTTTGAAACAGGGCTTGCTTCAAGTAAATCTGAGGCGACAAGGCTTTTTAAAAACGGTGGGGCCTATCTCAATAATCAAAAAATATCAGATCCCAATCATAAAGCTGTAGCTGCTGATTTAATAGGTAACGACTTTTTGTTGCTTGCGGCTGGAAAAAAGAAAAAAATAATTATAAGAGTTAATTAAAATTTTTGCTTGTCTAAAAATTTCTAGGATACTAACAATAAGTCTTGAAGCTTTAACTGGGTGTTAACCGCTTCTCACCCTATCATGGAGATTTTATGGCTACAGTAACTAAGAAAAAATTTATTCAAGAAATTTCAAAGAAAAACGGGGTACATCCTAACGATGTACGTAATGTGGTTCAGTCATTTTTAGATGAAATGACATCGACACTAGCCTCTGGTGATCGTGTTGAGTTTCGTGATTTTGGCGTATTTGAACTTGTAAAAAGAAAACAAAAAATTGGTAGAAATCCTAAGCAAGCGGATGTACCAATTGTTATCCCATCTCGTATGGCAGTAAAATTCACTCCTGGAAAAAAAATGAAAGAGCTCATCGAAAAGGATGTAACTCCCTCCGACGTTACTGTCTAAACCTACTAGGCCCTGATTTAAAATAATTACTTTGCAATCAGGGTCTAATTTTAGCCCTAAAAATTGATTTTTATTCATTTTTTAGGTATAATACTCCCAATTAATCGATTTAACTTTTAAGCTTTTAAGAGGTCTTCCTTGGCTTTAAAAAAAATATTTAATACCTCTCTTTTGATTGCTTGCTGTACAGCAGGGGTAGTAGGAGCTGTTAAAAAATATAAACATGTTTTTTTAACTAGACCCTCATTTTCCTTAGAAGCATCTGCTGAAAACTCTATATCAAAAATAAGCACATCAAACACACAACTTGCTGACTATCAACCTGTTAAGGGCTCAAAATCTGGCTTTGTTTTGCCTAAGATTGATCGTATGAGTCAGCTTTTTACAACAGGTGCTAATAAATTTCCTATAGTAGAAACAGTCTCTTTTAGTCCAAAAGTCAGTTGGCTTGAGGGGAGATTAGCTTGGATTGCTGATTACGCTTCCCATTTTAAAACCTCAAGACACTTTATAGCTCGTAGCCTTAATGGTAAGGCTGATTATTTTTCTCAGCAGGTATCACACGGTTCGAAATTTAACGTCTATAGTGCTAATAGGCCCTTTGATTTTCATATCGCCATTGATCTATCAAGCTGTCAGATGGCTCTTTATTACCATGATAATCTCACTAATGAAAGAGTCATGTTAAAGACCTATGATGTAGGGATTGGTCGTAAAGAGAGTGCTAATTTTACAGAATCCTTAACGCCAAAAGGGGTTTTTAAAATTGGTAGCAAGATTGCGATCTACAAACCGGGTGTGATGGGAACTTTTCAGGATAAAAAGGTAGAAATGATCCGTATCTTTGGAACCAGATGGCTCCCTTTTGAACCCGTAGACCCTTCTTCTTCGTCACCTCATAGAGGCCTTGGTATCCATGGGCTTCCATGGCAAGATTCTGAAGATGGGGAAAATATTCAAGAAAATTTAACCAGTATCGGTTCTTACTCAAGCGACGGTTGTATCCGTTTAGGTAAAGATGATATTGAAGAGCTTTTTGCTGTTGTCATTACAAAAAACTGCTATGTCCATATCGCTGATACGATTCAAGATATGCAGTTACCAGGAAATGAAGTAGTTCAACCTACTCGATAACTTAAGGATTTATGCCATGTTAACACACGAAAAACAGATTCATGAATATCAAGAATTGATTGATCGTCTTAAAGCACAAAATGTGGCATCAACGATGTTTTCTGAAGAAGAGTTGAAAAACTTAGAACTTAAGTTAGATGATCTTAAAAAGAAGACCTATTCCACTTTAACACCTTGGGAAAGGGTAGGGATTTGCAGGCATGCAGCTCGTCCTAAATCTATTGATTATCTAGATAATATTTTTGAAGAATCGATTGAATTATTTGGCGATCGACTATTTCGTGATGACCCAGCCATTATTTGTAAGCTTGCCAAAATCGGTGGCAAAAAAGTTATGGTTATAGGTCAAGAAAAAGGTAAAGATACTGAATCTAGACTTTTCCGTAATTTTGGTATGCCTCATCCAGAAGGTTATAGAAAAGCGCTCCGTTGTATGAAACTGGCTGAAAAGTTTCAAATTCCTGTTATTACACTTCTTGATACTCCAGGAGCTTTTCCAGGCCTTACAGCTGAAGAAAGGGGACAGGGTTGGGCAATTGCTAATAACTTACTTGAAATGGCAAGGCTTAAAACCTCTGTTATTGTCCTTTTAATTGGAGAGGGGTGTTCTGGTGGAGCTTTAGGCATGGGAGTTGGTGATGAGGTTGCTATGCTTGAGCATTCTTATTATTCTGTTATTAGTCCAGAAGGATGCGCTTCTATTCTTTGGAAAGATCCTTCTAAAAATTCGCAGGCTGCTGCCTCTTTAAAAATGCAAGCTGAAGACCTTAAATCCATGCGCATTATCGATGCTATATTACCAGAGCCTATTGGTGGAGCTCATACAGATCCGCAAGCGATGTTTTCAACTGTAAAAAAATACTTAGTAGAAACTCTAGATACTTTAGAGGGGATTCCTTCTGAAATTTTACTAGAGCGCCGTTATCATAAATTTAGATCTATGGGAATGTTTGCAAGGCAGCCTGCAGAGTGATATACTCGCAATTAATGATATTTGCCTATAAAACCGATGAAATCCCTACTTAAGTTAGCTGTTAAATCTAAAAAACATCTTATGTTGCTTATAGCAACATTTATTTCTCTTATTTTCCTTAGTATCTCTTCCCAGTTGGAAGTGTTTGCTCTTGGTATTTTATCTAATAAAGGGATCGATGTTTTTACCCTTTTTTCCGATAAAAAAACACAGGTAGAGCAAACCGATACAGTTCAACTAAAAACTGTGATTGAAAGGTTTAGTGAGATTGATCAGGAGAAAAAGGGGTATTTTACAAAAGAAGAGGCAGCAAAATATCTGGTTGATTCTAAAAAAGAGGTTAATCCTCTTAACTGGTTAATGATCTCTGTTAAAAAACATGTATTTAAAACTGAAGGGATTGCCCCCATTTTATTTACCTTGATTGTGGTTGCCATATTTAAAGCTATTTGGTTGTTTTTCTCCCGTTATATGACCCAGCTTCTTGCTATAAGAACCGCTCGTGACCTACGGCAAATGTATTTTGAACATATTCAATCTCTACCCATGAGCTTTTATCAAAAGTATGATTTAGGCTCCCTGTCATCGCGGGTTGTCAATGATGCCGGTCAAATATCAGCTTCTATCAACTCTTGTTTAACCAACTACCTACAGACACCGTTTACCTTAATATCTTGTTTGTCGGTCTGTTTTTATTTGTCTTGGAAGCTTTCCCTTGTGGTCTTCGTCGGCCTTCCTTTAATAGTTATTCCTATTACTTTTCTTGCAAAAAGAGTTAAAGCAGTTTCTAGACAGCTTCAATCTAACCAAGAGCGTTTTGCGTCTTTATTGATTGATTTTCTTTCTGGTATCCAAACCATTAAAACGTTTGCGATGGAGTCTTTTTCTATTGAAAAATATAAAGAGCAAAATGCAAGAACAGCCCATTTAGAGGGTAAAATCGCAAAATATGGTCTTATGGTTCGTCCCATTTTGCACGCGGTAACAACACTATCATTAGCCTCTATTGTGGTTTTTGGCCTTTATATTTTGGGGATGAGTTTATCTCAGCTGATTGTTTTTTGTGCTCTATTGCAGCTTGTTTATGAACCAGTAAAGAAATTTGCTGATGAAAATACCAATATTCAAAAAGGGGTAGTAGCTGCTGAAAGGATGTTTGATGTTTTAAATCAAAAAAATCCTATCCCTGATCACCCTCAAGCTAAAGTTTTAAGTTCTTTTAACGATTCAATCCGATTTGAAAATATTAGTTTTAGCTATGAAAGCAAACCTATTCTAAAAGATATTTCCTTTACTCTAAAAAAAGGACAGACCGTAGCTATTGTGGGACCTACCGGTTCTGGAAAATCGACCCTTGTCCAGCTCCTTCCTAGATTGTATTCCCCATTAAGCGGTTCTATTTATATCGATGATCAAAAAATTGAGGATTTTACGTTAAATTCGTTGAGAGAGAGCATGGCTTTTGTGTCACAACGTCCCTTTCTATTTAATGACACCATCGAAGCCAATATCGCTTATGGCAGACTGTTTCCTGATGAGGCGATATTTGAAGCGGCTAAGCGCTCCTATGCGGATGAATTTATTCAAGAATTACCTAATAAATATCAAACTAAGCTCTCTGAGGCTGGAAAGAACTTATCGGGTGGTCAACAGCAAAGGCTTGCCATAGCAAGAGCGCTGATAAAAAAAGCCTCTATTCTTATTTTAGATGAGGCTACCTCAGCTTTAGACGCAGTTTCTGAAGATAAAATTAAACAGGCCCTAAAAGATCTTCATGGTAATGTTACACAAATTATTATCGCTCACCGTTTTTCAACCATTGAGCATGCAGATCTTATTCTTTATTTAGAAAATGGAAAGCTTGTAGCTCAAGGTACCAAAGAGGAACTTTTAAATACCTGTCCAGGGTTTGCAGCGATGTGGCAACTTCAGTATAAACAATCCGATGACCAGGAATCTATTCTGGTTTAATAGCAAGCCATCTAAAGCCAGCATCAGATAGAACTTTTCTAGAGTCTATTTGTTTGCTTCCACCATGAACAAATTTTTTGGGTCCATCTGCGATCTGAGGGCTTTTTTTATAAATTTTTTGAAAAATATTTACATTAAGATCTGTTAGCGTTGAGCAGTTAAAAACGCCTCTTATTGGATGATAAAGAGCGTACTGGATAAAATGGGCCGCATTTTTAACATCGATAAAATTAGCCATTCTTTTAGGCATCGCTTGATGTAAATAACGCTCATACATTTTTGATAAAGGCCTCAAAGAACCTGTAAGCCCTGAAAGTCTTGCAATAACAATACGATGGGATACAAGGGAAAGGTAAGTTTTTTCGGTATTTATTAAAATATGGGAACGTTCAAGGTCTAACGGGGCTGTTTCATTAATCAGATGTCCATTCATTTCTGCATAAACTCCTGTAGAGCTTGTATAGATGAGAGTTTTACCAGATAGGTCTTTAAGGGCCTTTTGCAGTTTTCTTGCTAGGATTAAATAAGTAGAAGGATAGTCCAAAGAAGAGCTTGGGGCTGCTGTAATAATAAAAACATCGAATTGATTTACTAGATGGCTGATTTTAGAAAATAGGGAAGGTCTTAAGAGTTCAAAATGGACCCCTTGCAACGGGCAAGGTGTTTGTGTTCGAGTGACAGTGACTGAATTTTTATTTTTTAAAATATCAGCAACGGTGTGGCCTAAATAGCCACAGCCAATTACAAGTACTTTCATGATTTAATGAGTTCAAGCATTTTAAAAGCTTCAAGAAGCTCTTTATTTTCACTTTTATCTAAAGCGCCATTTTCATGAAGCCAAGTGACATAATTTTTAGGAACTTCTTTTAAAGCTTTACCTTGATGTTTTCCAAACGGCATCCGATCGAGTGTTTTTTTCTTTTGTAAAAGTTCAATGACAGTTTCCATCGAAAGATCTTGGATCATTATAGAAAAAACAGAATGTAAAATCATCACATCATCTAGCGCTCTATGAGCTTGGTTGGCGGTAATTTTAAAGGTTTCTCTTAAAAATTGCAGTGAGTGTTTAGGAAGATCGGGTCGATACTTGCGCGACCATTTGAGCGTATCGATGGTGGGATATTTAGGAAGCTGAAGACCAGATTTTGTAAATTCATTTTCAAGAAAAGGAATATCAAACGCATCGCCGTTATGAGCAATTAAAACAACGTCCCCTTCGCAAAACTCGATAAATTTTTGACCAACGTCTTTAAAGGTAGGAGCGTCTTGAACCATATCATCTGTGATATGGTGGACATTAGAAGCCTCTTTAGGAATTGGGACTCCAGGATTAATAAGGCTTGAAAACGTTTTATTTAAAACAGGATCAAAAGCTGCAAGTTCTATAATCTTATCTCGATCGGATTTCACTCCGGTTGTTTCGGTATCAAAATAGATCGGTCTTAAGGCCATGGAATTTGCCAATTGTTTTAAGTTGTTAGTTCTTTATAAGACAGACCTTAATAAATTCAAAAATATTTAAATTTTATCCAAGCCTAGTTTTGATAAAGAACCTGTGCTAGACAGGAAATGTATATATGAATTTATTGAAAATGCGAAATTGCTAATTTTCTCAAAATTAGTTATTTTTAATGTAGAAATAACAAGAGTTCCTAATGGCTGAAAAGCACAAGTTTTTTCCTAGTAACCCGCATCAAATAGTTAAAGAGCTTGGATCAGAAGTCTTAACTGAAGCATTAAAAAAAATGCTTTTAATAAGAAATTTTGAGATCCGTGCTGAAACCGGCTATCAAATGGGTAAAATCGGAGGCTTTTTTCACGCCTACATCGGTCAAGAAGCGGTTCAGACTGCAGCTGTTTTAGCCTCTGGGGTGGATCAGTGGTGGGTAACCACCTATAGATGCCACGCGCTAGCTCTTCTTTTAGGCGCTACTCCTAATGAGGTAATGGCCGAGCTTTATGGTAAAAGCACAGGTAACGCCCTTGGACGGGGAGGGTCTATGCACCTTTTTACCGAAAGACTCCTAGGCGGTCATGGTATCGTTGGAGGACAAATTCCTATCGGAACTGGGGCTGCTTTTACTATTAAATATCTTCAAAAAATGAATATACCCTCAGGCCCGCAAGTCTCTTATTGCTTTATGGGGGATGGGGCTGTAGCTCAAGGTTCTTTTCATGAGTCTTTAAATTTAGCAAGTCTTTGGGACCTGCCTTGTATTTATGTCATAGAAAACAATAAATGGGGTATGGGAACTCACGTAAATCGGGCTCTTTCTGTTGAAAATATCGCAGATGCTAAAGCACCAGGCTATGGGATGAAAAGTTATACTTTAGATGGTATGGACTTTTTTAATTGCTACGCCGGTTTTAAAGCCATTCACGAAGAAACTGTGAGAACCTCAAGACCTTGTCTTGTTGAGGTGTATACGGAGCGCTTTAGAGGACATTCTATTTCCGATCCTGGTTTATACAGAACAAAAGATTCTTTGAACCAATGCATGGAAAGAGATCCTATTTTGATGCTTTCTAAATTTATGAAGCTTGAAAAAATGCTAACTGATGAACAATTTGAAAAAATGGATGATGAAGCAAAAGCTGTCGTCATGGAATCGATGAAATTTGCAGACCAAAGTCCATGGCCTGATTTATCTACTTTAGAAGAAGATGTCTTTGCGCCACCGGCAAAAGGAGATTCTAATGGGTAAGCAAACCGTTGAATATAGAGAAGCGATCCGTCAAGCGCTGAATGAAGAGATGGCTAAAGATAAAAGAGTCTTTGTCATGGGCGAAGAGGTTGCTGAATATAATGGGGCCTATAAAGTTACTAAAGGGATGCTTGATAAATGGGGTCCGGACAGGGTTATAGACACTCCTATTTCAGAATTGGGATTTGCAGGTCTTGGTGTGGGAGCGGCTATGACAGGTCTTATTCCTATTATCGAATTTATGAGTTTTAATTTCTCTTTTGTGGCAATTGATCAAATTATCTCTAATGCCATGAAAATGTATTATATGTCTGGCAATCGCTTCAGTGTTCCAATTATTTTTAGAGGTCCTAACGGATCAGCTGCTCAGGTATCTTCTCAGCATTCTCATTGTGTTGAAGCTTTATACGCTAATTTACCAGGTATTAAAATCTTGGCTCCCTCAAATGCCTACGATGCTAAAGGACTTTTAAAATCAGCTATCCATGACAATAATCCTATTTTATTTTTAGAAAATGAGATGTCTTATGGGGAGAAAATGGAAATTCCAACGGAGGAATATTTTGTCCCGATTGGTAAAGCAAAAATCGTCTCTTCAGGAAATCACCTTACTTTAATTTCTCATAGCCGTATGGTAAGTTTGTGCCAGAAAGTGGTTGAAGAGCTTAAAAAGAAAAATATCAGCGTGGAATTGATCGATTTAAGAACAATTAAACCTTTAGATATTAATTTAATTTTAGCCTCTGTGCAAAAAACACATCGAGTGGTGTGTGTAGAGGAGGGTCATCTTTTTGCCGGTATTGCAAGTGAGGTCGCTTTCCAGATACAAGAACACTGCTTTGATTATTTAGATGCGCCGGTAAAAAGGGTCTGTCAAAAAGAGACGCCGATGCCTTACTCAAAATTTTTAGAAAAAGAAACTATTCCTAGTGTAGAGCGGATTTTATCTGCTTGCCTAGAGGTTTTAAAATAACGCTTTAATTACAGGTCTTATGCCATTTACTGTCACTATGCCTAAACTATCTCCGACAATGGAAGAGGGAACCATCACCAAATGGCATGCCAAAGAGGGCTCGTTTGTAAAAAGCGGTGATGTTCTTATCGAAGTGGCTACAGATAAAGCAACCGTTGAATATGCGGCTGTGGATAAAGGTTATTTAAGAAAGATTTTAGCTAAAGCTGGAGATTCAGTTCACATCAATCAGCCTATTGCTGTTTTTACATTACAAGAAAGTGAAAGCGTTGAAGGTTATGTTCCAGAAGGAGTGGTTTTGAATGAACCTCCACAAGAAACAGTAACCGCATCAACAACAACAACTTCCCAACCCTCTGCAACGCCATCTCCTAAAAAAGAGGGGGTGAGCATGGGTATGCCAAGCTTTACTCCAGAGCCAGAACTTGAAACCTTCGATTACCAAAGTTTGGAAGATCAAGGCTCTAAAACAGCTTCTCCTTATGCCAAAAAATTGGCAAAAGAAAAAAATCTTGATTTATCTAGTGTGAAAGGATCAGGTCCAGGCGGTCGTATTGTTTCTGAAGATTTAAAATCAGCTCAAGCCTTAGGCCTTGTAAGTCTATCAGGGACCTCTATTGATTATTCTGTTCGTCCTGGAAGCTATGTGGAAGAAAAGCTAAGTCCTATGAGAAAGGTGATTGGTCAAAGACTTCAAGAATCAAAAACCTTTATTCCCCATTTTTATGTCACTTATGAAATCGATGTCCAACCTTTAGCGGACTTGAGAAAACAACTTCAAAGTGCGGCGATTAAATTATCAGTAAACGACTTTGTGGTAAAAGCTACAAGTATTGCACTAGAAAAACATCAAGCTCTTAATAGTGGATTCAATTCGGTAACCCAATCGATTATCCGTTTTAAAACCGTGGATATTTCGATTGCGGTAAGCTTAGAGTCAGGGCTTATTACACCGATTGTAAGATTAGCTAATCATAAAAAGGTTTCTCAAATTTCCAAAGAAATTAAAGAATTAGCCCAAAGAGCTAAAATGGGAAAATTAGACCGTCATGAATATGTCGGGGGATCCTTCACCATTTCTAATCTTGGGATGTTTGGAGCCTCTGATTTTATCGGGGTTATTAATCCACCCCAAGCTGCTATTTTATGCGTCAGTGGAGCTCATGAAAAGCCTGTTTGCAAAGAGGGTAAAATCGTTCCTGGCATGGTTATGAATGTAACGCTTTGCTCTGATCATAGAGTGGTTGATGGGGCGGATGCTGCGAAGTTTTTACAAACTTTTAAACAGCTTATGGAAAACCCAAGCCTGCTTTTATTATAATAAATAATTGAATTGTCTATAGTAGCTTGATTTTCTTATCCTTTTGTATTGATTAAATTTCCTCAAAAAGACTAAATTTGTTGCACGATCGGAGCATAGCGCAGTTTGGCTAGCGCATCTGCTTTGGGAGCAGAGGGTCGGGGGTTCAAATCCCTCTGCTCCGATTGTTTTTTTCTTAGTTGTACTTTAATCTCCTTCTTGACATCTTAGGCATAAATTTATTTTAATCTTATAACATGTCAAAGTTTACTCATTATCGCACTTTTCAACGTCTTCAAGAACTTGCTCTAGAAGCCCACGATTTTACCCAAGAACCAATTACTCCTAAAAGACTTGAGCATTATCAGGTAAAAGCTTGCGGCTGGACCTATGCCTACGCTTCGCAACGGGTTAATGAATTGACGCTCCAAGCTTTTCAAGAGATGGCTGTAGAGTCGGGAGCTTGTGAACAAATGCAGCTCATGCAAGGGGGCTCTATTGTTAATCGCATTGAAGGCGAAGCTTCTGAAAATAGACCTGCTCTTCATACGGCTATGAGAGATTTTTTTGATGTTAAACAATCAGCTCTAGCTGCCAAAGAAGCTGCAAGCTCGGCGTGGCAAGAATTAGAAAAACTTAAAAAATTTCTCGATCAATTAGGATCTAAATTTGAGCATGTGATTCAAATTGGTATTGGAGGATCAGAGCTTGGTCCTAAAGCGATTTACGAGGCTTTAAAATGCTATCAAAAGCCTCATAGACATGTCCACTTTGTTGCCAACGTAGATCCTGATGAAGCTGCTTATGTTTTATCACAGGTTGATATTAAAAAGACTTTAGTGATCAGTGTTTCTAAATCGGGAAATACGCTTGAAACTTCTACTAATGAAATTGCCATAAGAAGTGCTTTTGAAGCCCTTGGTATTGATCCTAAAAATCATTTTGTGGCAGTAACTTGTCCAAAAAGTTTAATGGATAATTCTGAAAAATATGCTCATGTCTTTTACATGTGGGAGTATGTCGGTGGAAGATATTCAGTCTGTTCTATGGTGGGCGCAATAAGCTTGGCTTTTGCTTTTGGTATGGATCGATTCTTAGAGTTTTTACGCGGCGCATCTAGCATGGATAAGGTGGCTCTTAATCCCAATATCAAAGAAAACATGCCTTTAATGGCTGCATTAATGGGGATATGGAACCGTAATTTTCTTAATTTTCCAGCTCTTGCAATTATTCCTTATTCACGGGCTTTAAGCCGTTTTAGTGCTCACTTGCAACAGCTTGATATGGAATCTAATGGTAAATCGGTTACTAAATTAGGTAAAAGAGTTGATTTTGAAACAGGCCCTTTAATTTGGGGAGAAGTAGGAACTAATTGTCAGCACTCTTTTTTCCAATTCCTTCATCAAGGAACCGATGTTGTGCCTATTGATTTTATCGGCTTTATGCATCCTCAATATGGGAAAGATTGGATTTTTGAGGGGACAACTTCACAACAAAAGCTTCTAGCTAATCTTTTTGCTCAAATGCTATCGCTAGCTCATGGCCAAAAAGATGAAAACCCTAATAAGAATTTCCCTGGCAATCGACCATCCAGTTTATTGATGGCTGATAAGCTAGATCCTTATCATTTAGGGGCTCTTTTATCGTTTTATGAACATAAGGTAGCCTTTCAAGGATTTATCTGGGGTATTAATTCCTTTGATCAGGAAGGGGTCCAGCTGGGCAAAAGACTATCTAATGCGATTTTAGAATCGTTTAAAACAGGTGGAGAGCAGGGGCACTCTTTAGGAAAAGCTTTATTAAAATTTTTTTAATTTTGAAGTAAATTAAATGTAATTCAATTTTTATATTGAAA
>CAIPRZ010000143.1 GCA_903867585.1 uncultured Chlamydiae bacterium | reverse complement strand
CAATAAT
Source organism: uncultured Chlamydiae bacterium (assembly GCA_903867585.1). Taxonomy (GTDB): domain Bacteria; phylum Chlamydiota; class Chlamydiia; order Chlamydiales; family Rhabdochlamydiaceae; genus CAIPRZ01. Next base: position 7,894 of record CAIPRZ010000143.1, on the reverse strand, counting down.
TGAATATAATTATAATAAAATGTATAATATATATTAAATAATTTGATGAGGTTATTATGACAGCACTTACAAATGTTAATTCAAGTACCCCAGTAGACCCTGTCAGCTTTTCAGTTAAGGCTGCAAGTTTCCTTTTAACAGCGTGTAAAGTAACAGCGGTTGCTATTGCTACACTGGCTCTTTATGCTTCTGTTCTTGTAATTGGTCTTACACTTTTAATAGGTGTCCAAGCTCTAGAAATGGGAACCCTTCCAAGCAACTTTTTATCCAGTAATGTCACAGCTATTTCATCAAGTATGATCTCAGCGCTTAAAAGCCCTGTAGAGGTATTTAAGAAAATTTGGAGATTAGAAAATCCTTTTTCTTCTAATGCACAGCCTAATAGCGTAAATATTACGCCTACATTGGCTTTACGTTTAGGCTAATTGACGCTTAAAAGTTCATCCCAAGAACTTGTAAAGCCTTTAGAGGAGTACTCTGCTTTTTTATGAAAATTGTCAGAGAGTCTTGCGGAGGCGTATTCTAATTTTCTTTGACCATATTTGTGATTAATGGTGTCTAAAGCAGCTAATGCATTTTGACGTTTAGGATCATGAGTATTAAATAAATCTAACGCTTCGTTGGATTCTTCTATCAATCCCAGTAGCATTATCCCCACTTTTTTATAGGCTTTTTGTTCTATAAAAAGATTTTTTAAAATAAGCCCTGCTTGTCTAATCAGATAGGGGGCATCTTGAGTGGCGATGGCTAAATTTAATGTCCCATAATTAGCATAAGGGTTTTTATCAAACCTAGAGGTTTCTAAAAACACTAAAAGGTGCTGGCAAAGCGATTTTTCTTTTCTTAATTTAAAAGCCGCTTTTTGGGTGTAAAAACTTAAAGCCGCATAAATAGCGTTATAATCGGATTGGGTCTGACCAAATGAGCGGGCATAGGTGATCGATTTTTTAGAGCTAGCGGATTCTTGAAAAGGGATACAGGCTAGCCCCTGAAGTTCTAAAGAGGTTTTTTCAAGTAACACAGAGGCCTGTTTTTTCAAAAAAAAACCGGGTGCATTTTTAAGATCAAGGGCTGTTAATAACTTCAGACTTCTTAATTTTGTCCCTAATTTTCTCCCAATTCCCCATACATCTTCTACAGGTGTTATAGCGAGTATGGGATCTAAATTATCTAAAAGTTTTAAATAGCTAAGCCCTTTTTTTTTGGCCTGATCTGAAGCTAGTTTTGCAAGCGTTTTAGTTTTAGCGCGGCCGATAGTGACTGGAATACCAGTCCATTTTTTTACTGTATCAATAAGAAATAAGGGGAGTGTTTGCTCTTTGGTATCGATTTCTATAAAAGCTTCGTCGATTGAATAAACTTCAACGTTCTGACAAAACATGCGTAATATTTCCATAACACGTCTGGACATGTCGGCATAAAGGGCATAATTAGAGGAAAGGGCTACCCCAAGATGAGAGGCTAATAGTTTTTTCACCTCAAAATAGGGAGCTCCCATAGGAATGCCTATTTTTTTGGCTTCATTAGAGCGGGCCACTACACACCCATCATTAGAGGATAAAACAACCACGGGAATATTTTTTAACTTAGGATTAAAAACCCGTTCACAAGAGACATAAAAAGCGTTGCAATCGATGAGTAAATACTCAGAAGCTGTGGATAGCATGAATAACAGTTCCCCAAATTTCAAACGCATCCACCTGAGTAATAGCTGTTGTGGGATAAGCGGGGTTTTCAGCTTTTAAATATCCCTGTCCTTTATCGATGATTAATCTTTTAACAGTAAATTCTCCCTGATAAAGGGCGATAATAATAGAACCTGATTGGGGACTTATACTTTTATCAACAACTAAAAGATCACCAGAAAAGATTCCCGCTCCTATCATTGAATCTCCTTTAGCACGGACAAAAAATGTAGCAGCAGGTCTTGGGATAAGGTGAGTTTGAAGATCTAATGAGCTTTCAATATGATCATCAGCCACTGATGGAAACCCTGCCTCTACGTGTGCTGAAAACAGCGGAACAGTAAGAGGCAAGGAATCATCTATTTTATCGGTCATGGACTATTCAAGTTTAATGGAATAAAAACGGGTCACATTATGCTGTTTTATGAGTAAAAGCACTCGATTTTTTTGACCAATGTCAGAGATGGTTTCATTAAAATCATTAATATCTTCGACACGCTTATGGTTAACAGCTTGAATGAGATATCCAGGACGGAGTCCAGACATAGCAGCTGGAGATCCCGGTCTAACTTTAGTAATAACAACACCTACATCGGTGGCACTTAAGCCCAGCTGTCTTGCCATTTGTGGCGTTAGGGGCTCTACTTCAATTCCAAGGCGTTGTTGGGCTGTGCTACTTGAGGCCAGTTTATCAGTGGCGTTACCTAAAACAATAGTTAAGGTCATCACTTGACCTTTACGATTAATTTCAATTCTAACTTTAGATCCAGGACTCATTAAAGAGACCTCGTTTCTAAATCCACCAACTGATTTAACAGGATTGTCATTACATTTTAAAATGATATCACCCTGTTTTAAACCCCCTTTATCAGCTGGAGAGTCTTTGACTACCTCAGAGACTAAAGCCCCTTCAGGACGGGGAAGTCCAAAAGCATCGGCAATATCTTTATCAACTGGTTGTAATGAGACTCCAATAAAACCTCTTGTAACGCTTCCTTTTTCGATGATTTGGTTAGCGATAGTTTTTGCCATATTACTTGGGATGGCAAAACCAATACCCATATAACCCCCAGATCTAGAAACAATGGCTGTATTTACCCCAATAACATCGCTATTTAAATTTAATAAAGGGCCACCAGAGTTTCCAGGATTGATCGCTGCATCTGTTTGTAAAAAGTCTTCAAGATCGGTAATTTTTAGATTTTGTCTCCCTTTAGCGCTCACAACACCAACAGTCACTGTGGCTTCTAGTTGGAAAGGGCTTCCGATGGCAATGGCCCATTCTCCCACATCGATCTGATCAGAATCGGCAAAGTCAAGATAGGGAAAATCTTTTCCTTCCACTTTCAAGACCGCTAAATCAGTTTGTGGATCGGTGCCTATAAGGGTGGCTTCAAGTTCTCTATTTTCATCAAATACGCATGTAATTTTATCAGCCCCTTTAACTACATGGGAATTGGTGACAACATAACCATCAGAAGAGATGAAAAAACCAGATCCTTGGCTTATTTGGGGAGCTTGTCGGTTAGGAGCTGAGCGTGGAGGAATTCCAAAGAAACGATTTAAAAAATCATCGCCAAAATTGTCAAAAGGGGAACTATAACCATAAGGGCCACTCATTTCTTCAGGTTCTGGGTTAGACACCTCACAACGGATAAAAACAACCGCGGGAGTGGCTTGTTTAGCAACGTTTGTAAAGCCTTTTGAGATTTGTTGCAAATAGTTGACTTCTGGAGAATTTGTAGCCGCTTTAGAATCTTTAGCCTCTATATTCATCGTATATAACAATGCTGAAGATACTGCGTATAAGGAGAACATATAACGACCGAACATACTACCTCTAAATTGGAATGTCTTAAATAAACATAATCTTACAAAGGAATGACAGCAAGGGGAAGGTCGATATTTTGTAAAAGTTTTTCTTCTTTTTTGTAGATATCCATCCCACAAAAGCTGACATAAGAAATATTGGCTTCAGGAATTAAATAATCACAAGCGGTTTCAATAATCTTATTCATATTAGCTGTAAGTAAATGGGTCCTAAATTGTTGACGCAAGTTAGCATCACGGCCCTCTTTTAAATGCGTATAGGCTGTAATAGCTCTTGCAATAGGGGAAAGGGGTGTGTCGATGTGTTGCATAATGCAAATTTTAGCCTCTTCCAATTCTTTTAATGAAAATTGGCCCTCTTTGAGATCTTTAGTGGCCCCTTCAAAAGCCTGCATTGTTTTAGCAATGTGAGGATCTCTATAAGAATGAAAATAAAAAGCCCCACTTGAAGAGCTATATTGGGCTCCTACGCCATAAGCGCCCCCTATTTCTCTTACTTTAGAATGCAAGGTCACATTTTCCATAATAGAGGCTGCTAGCATTAAATGGGCCGCTGCTGGATGGAGATATCCAGGAACGGGGAAGGCTTTAATATTAAAAGCAACAGCTGTCGGGATGATGTGAGCTTCTTGAATAGTTTTTGGGCTGAAAGGAATTTTATGTTTTGAAGAACTAAAAGGGCTTAAATGAGAAAAAATAGCTTTTATTTCAGCAAGAGATCCTGAGATCGCTTTTTTATCACCTACAACAATGAGTTCACATAGAGGCTGATTTAGCCATTTATGATAAAGATTTGTTAGCTCAAGGCTTAAAGTTTTGATCGCCTCCTTACCTCCTAATTTAAGCGCCTTAATTTTTTCATAAAAAGGGAGTCCATAAAAAATATGACTTAAATTACCCGCAGGAGAGAACCCAGATAATGCCAAATGAGAAGCATAACGAATGGCTTGTTTAGGTAATTTATTTTGCAAAGTGGAGTATAATTGATTGATCAGCTCTTCTAGCCTTTTTAATTCATTAAAACGGGGATGATAAATCATCCGATAAAGTAGTTGTAAAAAAGGCTCCTTATTGCGATCTAGCGCCTTACCTTTTAAAATTAGAACTGGGGTGATCGATTTAGGATCGTGAATCGGAATTTGTAAACTGCAGCTTGCACTAATGCCACCGGTATACGCATGGGTATTTTCTAATGTTTTTTCATAGCTGGCCTCTTTTTGCCCAACCTCTGTAATAAGGGCTGCTAAAATAGGGACAAGTTCTAATTCTTTCAGCTCTAGAGGTTCTAAAGATAAAACAGCATCTGCATAAAACATGCCGTTTGTAAATCCTTCATAACCGTATAGACCTTTTTCTAAAGGGTTGATGGCATAGGTGGTGATTTTTGGATCTACATCAGACAGATGAATTTTAGGCAGACATTCAATATCTTGATCTTGTTGCTCTTTTTGAAAAGCATTAAGACGGGCCGCTTTGATTATAAGCTCTTGAATTTGGATAGGCGATAAAGACTCTTTAATGGCTTGAAGATGTTTTTTTTCTTCAAGGGCTTCTTTTTCTAAAAGGGTTGTTGAGGCTTTTGCGATCAATTCGACAGCAGTTGGATTAGAAATCAAATACTTTTTGATAATCCGGCTCATAAAATGGGGATCGTTAAGTTTTTGATTAAGCTCATCAAAAAGGGCATGCAAAATCAGCCCTTTTTCCGGACTTACGCCATGTTGATAGGACAGTGCTGAGCGCATAAAAAGGGTAAGCCCAAAGGGTTGAGCGTCTCCGCCAATTTCTGTTCGTGATAATTCAAGTTGATGTAAAGAAGGGGCAAGATCTTCTTTAGAAATACCAGTAGCAGCAAGATCTTCAAATACAGAATGCAAAACCTTTTTAAGCTTAAGATGATCTTCAGCTCTTACACCGCGACAAAAAATTACATAAGGAATTTCTGATAACTCAGGGTCTAAATACCCATCAACAGCATCGCAAAGCCCCGAATCAAGCAAGGCTTTTTTTAGCTTGGAGGTGTCGGTATCCATTAAATAAGAATCAAGCAACTGCAAGGCCAGAACATCAAGCTGATCAGCAATAGAAGCTGTTAAATAACCAAATCCAATCACATCTTCTTGGCTTATATCTTCAGCTTTGGGGGCTGGTATTTCCATGTGAACCATTTTTGGTTCTTTAAAAGGGGGCTGACGCTTTATCGGATTTAATGGGGGTAGGGGAGTAACCTGGTGTAAAATTTTTTCCTGTAAAAAATCCAAATGTTCTTTAAGCGGGAAATTCCCATAAAAATAAAACAGGCAACGGCTTGGATGATAGAAGGTATTGAAAAAATCTTTAAGCTGAGGATAGGTAAGGGTTAAAATTTCTTTGGGATCCCCTCCAGAATTATGACAGTAGGGTAAATCTGGGGTTAAGTGCTTTAACATGGTGTGCCAAAGACGGGAGTCGCTGGAGGCCATAGACCCTTTCATTTCATTATAAACAATCCCTTTAACTTCTAAAGGCGTTGTAGGGTCATCGCTTGTAGCAAATTCTAGTCTGTGACCTTCTTGATTAAAGCTGTTTTCTAAAAGCAGAGGATGGAAAACCGCATCCAGATAGACTTCAAGAAGATTATAGAAGTCTTTTTTATTTAAACTTGAAGCGGGATAACAGGTAAAATCACTTCCTGTTAAAGCATTCATAAAAGTGTTTAAAGATCTTTTTTGCATCGCAAAAAAAGGATCTTTAACCGGATATTTTTTTGAGCCACATAAAACGGTATGCTCTAATATGTGAGCAGCTCCATTAGAAGAAGTAGGCAGAGTCTGAAAAGAGAGACAAAATAAGTTTTCCGGATCATCGACATCAAGATGTAAAATTTTGGCTTTTGATGGAATATGTTCTATCACATTCATCACTAATTTAAGCTCGTCAATCACATACCGATTTTCAAGTCTAAAAGAGCCATACTGGTCACCGGGCTTATTTAATAAAAAATTCATATCTTGCGGTTTTTTTAGTTTTTTATAATTTGGATTTATGGCCCATGTAAGGTCTTAAAGCAACAGGTATATTTATATAACCATCACTATCTTGATGATTTTCTAAAAACGGTACTAGTATTCGGGGACTTGCGAGCATCGTGTTATTTAAGGTGTAACAAAAATGAATTTTCCCCTCATGATCGCGGTATCTAAGTCCTGTGCGCCTTGCTTGCCAATCAGTTAGGTTAGAGCAGCTATGTGTTTCTCGATAAGTGTTTTCTGAAGGGACGAAACATTCAATATCAAACATCTTAGCTTTACCACAACCCATATCTCCTGTACAGCATTCAATCACCTGGTAGGGGAGTTCTAGGGCTTGTAGCAAAGATTCGGCATTATCTAAGAGTTTTTTTTGCCAGCTATGACCTTCATGGGGATCATTGACAGATAAAATATATTGCTCAACTTTTATAAATTGATGAACTCGAATGAGCCCTTTTACATCGCGTCCGGCAGAACCGGCCTCTTTTCTAAAACAGGTACTGTAGCCGGCATATTTTATGGGCAAATCTTTTACATCTAAAATTTCACCAGCATGAAGACTATTTAAAGGGACCTCTGCGGTTCCTGACAGATACATATCTTCTTCTGGTAAATAATAGACCTGGTCTTTCCCGAGGGGGAAATGTCCTGTGCCAAAAAGGGGTTCTTCGCGAGAAAAAGAGGGAGCTGTTACTAAGGTAAATCCTAAATCATAAAGTTTATCTAAACTAAAGCGGATTAAAGCCATCTCTAGAAGAACAAGCTCATTTTTTAAGCTATAGGATCGGCTTCCAGAGATCTTGGCAATCGATTCAAAATTAGCCCAATTTCTTTTTTTCAAAAGTTCGATGTGGGAGAGGGGGGTAAAATTAAACTGGGGTTTCTTCCCATGTTGTTTGATGACAACGTTATCATTGGAGTCTTTGCCTTTAGGCACATCGCTATCGGGAATGTTTGGAACAAGGCTTAATAAGGCGTTTAGTCTTTGTTCGGCTTCATTAAGAGCAGGTTTGAGTTGCTCGATTTTTTGACTAAGCTCCTTGCCTATTTCAATCAGCTTTGGTCTTTCTTCTTTAGCTGATTGGGCCACTTTTTTTGCGTGGGCATTTCTTTCAGCTTGAAGAACCTCTAGCTCTTTTTTGAGCTCAAGAACCTTAGCATCTTCTTCAAGAACTAAGGTGATATCAAGGCTCATCCCTTTATCAATGATAGCTTGGGTAACAATGGTGGGATTTTCGCGGATAAATTTTAAATCTAACATAAGGGTTTTTTGGTTTTTTTTAAAAAGTGTAGCAAATAGGGCGGAAAAGCTAAAGGAAAAGGGGAAGAAGCTATTTAATGCTTTAAATATTAAAATTAGAATTAATT
>CAIPRZ010000142.1 GCA_903867585.1 uncultured Chlamydiae bacterium | reverse complement strand
TATTTCTATGAATAATATATTAGATTCTCTCAAGCAATGCCATGCAGACAATAAAGCTTTAGTTTCTTTCTTAGCTCAGGTTGCAGACCCAAAGAAGAAATTTTCTGGTAAATACAATGTAAGTTTAAGTGATGTTTCCTGTTTATTTGAAAAAAAACTTTGGATATGGATTGCCAATTCAACTGGCCATGCTAAATGGAAACACCCCTTGTCAGAAATTATCATTGAATACAGCAATCACCAAGACCCTGTTGACCCTGCTTCTATTATGAATATCTTTAATCGCAGTCAGTCCCACTTAGATTTCTTTAAAAAGAAGGTATTTAAAGAATTTGCCAAAAATAGGCCCGATTTTGAGGCTTCCATGGTCCGTTATAACAAATTAGAAAAACCTTTAGAGATCACTATTATCGACGTTAAAACTATTCCTAAAAAAACTGATAAAAATAAGGTTTAATAAGTTGTCATTATTTAGATGATATGACCTTCCATCGTCTGTATAAATTTTCCTTTTTCAATATAAAAAGTCCCTTGTTGGCCAGTTAGCTCATCGAGGGGGCTGGTTAAAAAGGCCTGTTTCATTTCTTTAAGTTCGCTTGTAATCCAATTTTTACGGATCCCATCAAAATGGGCGTCATAATCGTCAATGAGTAGTAGAGGCTCTAGTCCTAGGCTTTCTTGAAGAAGGTTGTAACTGGCTAAGCATAGAGCTACAACTAACATCTTTTTTTGCCCTTCACTGGCTGTTAATTCAGCTTTTGAGCCATTGAGTATAATCGTCACATCTTCCCGGTGAGGACCATAAAGTGTAGTCCCAGCATGAAGATCTTGCGCTTTTTGCATTTGGTAGAATTTACAAATAGCGTCTTCAGATGCCAAAGAGGTGTTATCTTTTGTACTTCGAGTATACTGCAGTTTTATTTCAGCTTCTAAATGGGGATATTTTAGAAGATGGTCATTTGAAAGTTTTTCAAGTCTTGCAATCAGCTTATTTCTAAAAGAGTCGATAAAAATCCATTCTTTAGCCATGAGTTGTTCCCACATCGAGCTTGGCTGTTTAAATTTTAAAGCAGCATTACGCTGCTTCAACGCTTTATGATAGCGGGTGATGGATTCAAAATAGGGTTTTGATAATTGAGAGGCTAAAAAATCGATGAATTTTCTCCTTTCTAAAGGACCTCCATCGATAATCTTTTTCATTTCTGGGGTAATAATTACCACCGGTAAAAAACCCATCAAAGGGTGTAGATGGCTATAGCTTGTATTATTAATCTGAAGTTTTTTTTTATGAGGATAGAGCTCTATTTTAATTTTATGGTGAATATTTTGTTTTTTGACAGAAGCTTCAACCAAAAATCCAGTTTTATTAAAGCCAATCAGCTCTTTAATAAAAGAGGTTCTAAAGGATTTGCCCGTACAGACAAGATAAAGAGCCTCAAGGAGATTAGATTTACCATGACCGTTTTGTCCCAGGATAATGTTAGTTCCTGGAACAAATTCTAATATTTCATCATCAAAATTTCTGAAGCCCGAAAGCTTGAGGCTATCAAACTCTATCACACGCTATCAAGTCGCATAGGCATAATCACAAAGGTCGCTTGGGTCGAATCGGTGATTAAACCAGGGGTGTAAGGGGAGGTGGCTTTAAATTCGATGATCTCATCAGAGGTATGGCGCAAGATATCTAAAAAATAACTTGGGTTAAAAGCGATTTGGAAAGGTTCTCCTTCAAAATTGACTGGCATATTAACATGACCGGCACCAATTTTATCGCTTATCGCGGAAAGATGGAGAGTACCAGCATCAAAGGTAAAACGGACGGAGCTATTATTTTCACTAGTAAATAAAGAGACTTGCTTGAGAAGACTAATCAGCTCTTCGCGATGTAGACTGATCGGTTTTGAGCTTGTCACTGGAATTACCCGTTCTACATCAGGATATTGACCAGAAATAAGTTGTGTCATGAACTGATAGTTTGAGGTCTGAATCATCAATCGATCTTGATTGATTAAGACATGGTTTTCATCTTCTGAAGAATCAAGCATTTTAATCATCTCTTCTACAGCGCGTAGGGGGATAATCGCTTCAATTTTTGAGTTAAATGAAAAGCTTCCTTCAGTAAATAGTTTTGATAATCGTTTACCATCTGTTCCTGTCACAGTCAGTCTATTAGATTCTAAACGCATTTGAAGTCCATTTAATACATGACGAGAATATTCTTTAGCTGCTGAAAAAGCTGAGCGTTGCAATAGTGTCTTGAAAGTGGATTGGCTTAGGTCGAATTGATTAGGGTTAATGATATCTGGAAATTGGGGATAGTCTTTACCAGCCATCATCGGAAGTTTAAATTCAGAAGAACCGGCTTTAATTAGAGCCTCTTTTTCATCAACTACAGAGATTTCGATTTCAGAATGGGTCATTTCTCGTAAGAGTTGAAAAAAACGGCGTGAAGGGATGGTCATTGTTCCAGGAGCTAATACAGATGCTGGGCAAGAAATTTTAAGACTCATCATAAGATCTGTAGCAACCACAGTGAGTGTTTGAGCCTCGGCAATAAGCAGTACATTGGAAAGAATGGGCAGGGCCGGTTTTGAGGGGACAATGCCTTGAAATTTAGCTGAGATATTTAATAGATCTAATCGTGAAGCGATAACATGCATAGGGATCTCTCAATATTAAGGGGTATTTAATTGGGGATCATATATAAATAGAATGACAAGAGTCAATTATAAAACCGATGATAAAACTAGAATCAAAAATGATTTAGTCTTGATATTCTCTGATGGTTGATTTGGCCTCTTTTTCTTTAGCGCTAGCCCTTTTATCGTGAAGTTTTTTCCCTCGACCTAGGCCGAATTTGAGCTTAATTTTCCCATTTTTAAAATACATAGATAAGGGGATGAGGGTAAGCCCTTTTTCGTTCACTTTATTTTTAAGCTCTCTAATTTCTTTTTTATGGAGTAAAAGAAGACGGTCCCGTCTTTCTTCGTGATTGTGAACATTACCCATTTTATAAGGTGAGATCGAGGCATTTTTTAAAACGACCTCATTTTTTTCAGAGAGTAAAATATAGGCATCAAGAAGATTACCGCCATGATCTTTGAGCGATTTAACCTCTGTTCCCACAAGTTTTAAACCCGCTTCAAACGTATCTAAGATCTCGTAGTGAAAGTAGGCTTTTTTATTGGAACAAAGATCATCAGACATGGTTTTTAAGAGAAAATCTCGATTCCAAGTGTTGTCAATCGGATACAGGCTTTACTTGCATAAAAACCTGTTTCGATGACACCCACTTTTTCAAACCAGTCCATAAAGATATGGTGAAGGAATTCTTGTTCATAGTGCCCATAGGTTGGAAGGACATAACTAAACTGTCGACCTGCTTTTTTGAGCAGCACCTGGCCATCTTCATTAAGAGGAACCACAATACCTTCAATAAACTCTTCAAAAAGGACCCATCCTTTGCCAAGGAGTCTGCAAGCGGCCTTCTCACATTCTCTAATGCCTTTTTCCACAGGAATAGATAGTTGAAGACGAGGCTTGTTTAGAGGGTGTCTATAAAGGACAAGAGCGGCCGATTCTGGTTTCATTGAAATGAAATTAAAACTGGTTTCATTTAAATTAATCTGATTATTTTTAGAATCGATGAGTTGTGTTTGTAAAAGTTTTTGCATCAATTCTTCAAAATCAAGATAGGATAGCTCTGATTCAGCAAGAGCCTCTTTAAGTTCAGATTCAGAAGATCGATCAAGAGGGTAGCTGTAAGTTTTAGACTTAAAACATTTAATGAGAGTAAACATCCCTTCGATAAACGCAAAAGGGGATAAAGTGATTTTTTGGACCTCTTTTTCATCAAGCGTACGAGCTTCTGTTTTTCTTAAATGATTTAAATAATTTTTAAACTCGGCAAAAGGGGTTAAAAAACCTTTAAAAGCGTTATCTATCTTCTTGTATCTCACAGAGGCCACAAGATTATATTCTAAAAGAGTTGTGACTTGGAAAAGGGTCTCTTTTGAAAAATTAAAATGGGCTTCTAGAAACTCTAAGCTCAATTCCAACTCATCAGAGGTAAATAGAACATCGATAATCGGTTTTAAAAGGGGCTCTTGACCTTGGATTTCAGAAATAAGACGCTGATAGATTTGAGGCGATTGTAAGTGCTTTTCAACAATAGATTCAAAAATATGGGTCGATGTTCTTGGTAGGGCGTACCAAGAAGGGAGAACATGAATGGGTATTTTTTTTAAAAGATGAACAAGGAAATCAATATTGGGTTCAAAATCATCTTCAAAACGTTGAATCTCTATATCAAAATATTTTCTTAACTCTTTGTCTATGACGAGGTGATCACCCTCTTCTTTAATAAGACCACAGTTTTTAAATAGGCTTAGAGCATGGTTTAATGCTTCTAGAGACAGGGAGGTGGCTTCCGTCAGTTTTTGAGCGGTGGTTTTGATAGAGCTAAATAAAATTTCTTCTAAGATTTTAGAATCTTGAGGGGAAAGCTCTGAAAGGAGGATTTTATGGGATAGATCTTGAGAATAGGCATAATCTTCAAGATTTATTTTTATTTTTTTTAAGCTTCCAGCATCAAGAACTAAAGACATGAGAATGGTAAATTTTTTTAAGTAATTACCCTTAAGATCATAAAAGGGGAAAGTGTTTTGCAGCAAGTCTTTCCTTGTGGTATAAAATCTTGTTTTATCCTTTAAGCCACAAAGCTCATCCTATGGAAAAATATAATCATAAATTCATCGAATCTAAATGGCAGCACTATTGGGAATCAAATCATTCCTTTAAATCAATACTCGATCCTTTAAAACCAAAATATTACATTCTTGATATGTTTCCCTATCCTTCTGGAGCTGGGCTTCATGTTGGCCATGTGACAGGTTATACGGCTACCGATATTATGGCCAGATACAAGCGCCAGATGGGTTTTAATGTCTTGCATCCTATGGGCTGGGATAGTTTTGGGCTGCCAGCTGAGCAATATGCGATAAGAACTGGGACCCATCCAGAAATCACTACCAAAAAAAATATTGATACTTATAGAAGACAGCTCAAATCGGTGGGCTTTAGCTACGATTGGTCACGAGAAATCGCCACCTCAGATCCTCACTATTATAAGTGGACTCAATGGATTTTTTCGATTTTGTATAATAAGGGACTAGCTTATGAAGCCCAGATGCTTGTTAACTATTGTCCCGCTTTAGGTACGGTGCTTGCTAATGAAGAAATTGAAGATGGTAAAGCCAAAGAAGGTGGCCATTTAATTGTTAGAAGGCCTTTAAAGCAGTGGATGCTTAAAATTACAGCCTATGCTGAAAAGCTCATCGATGATTTAGATTTGCTAGATTGGCCAGAACATCTTAAAAAGCTGCAAATAAATTGGATTGGCAAAAGCGTTGGAGCTAAAGTTTTATTCCATGTTCCAGAGATTGAGCAGGATATTGAGGTGTTTACAACAAGGCCCGATACCGTCTTTGGTGTTAGTTTTATAGCTATTGCTCCAGAGCACCCTCTTGTTACAAGCCTTGTATCGGAGAAGCAAAGACATCTTGTTAATCACTATATTGAACAATCAGCATCTAAAAGTGATCTTGATCGGAGCGATTTATCTAAAGAAAAAACCGGGGTCTTTTTAGGTTGTTACGCCAAGCACCCTCTTACCCAAAAATCGATTCCTATTTATATCGCCGATTTTGTGATTGGAGGTTATGGAACCGGAGCTCTTATGGGAGTGCCAGCTCACGACCAAAGAGATCATGAATTTGCGATGAAATATGATCTGCCTATTACTTATGTTATCCAATCCCCAGAGGATCATCTAGGCTGTTATTTAGGGCAAGGACGTCTTGTTCATTCTGAGCGTTTTAACGGAATGCATTCAGAAGAGGCTAAAGATCTAATTATTGATCTTCTTAAATCTAAAAATAAGGGAGAGGCAAAGGTAAGTTATAAACTCAGAGACTGGCTTTTTTCTCGTCAAAGATATTGGGGAGAGCCTTTTCCTATTCTCCATTTTGCAGATGGTTCAAAACGGGTTTTAGATGTTGATGAGCTTCCTTTATGTCCGCCTGTTTTAGAAGATTTTAAACCCTCTGATTCTGGAGATAGTCCCCTTGCTAAAGTGACCTCTTGGGTTCATATTCATGATGAAAAAACAGGTAGAAAAGGGGTAAGAGAGACTAACACAATGCCTCAATGGGCGGGTTCTTGCTGGTATTACTTAAGATTTTGTGATCCTCATAATAGTAATGAAGCCTGGAATAGAGAAGCTGAAAAGTACTGGATGCCGGTTGATCTTTATGTAGGTGGTATTGAACATGCTGTTTTACATCTCCTTTACGCTAGGTTTTGGCATAAAGTTCTTTTTGATGCAGGTTATGTTTCAACAAAAGAACCATTTCAAACCTTGCGTAATCAAGGTCTAATTACCTCTCGTTCTTTCCAAAGAGCTGGTGGTAGTTATGTTGAGCCTAACGATGTTATAGAAAAAGAGGGTGCTTATTTTGATAAAGATACGGGTGAAGCTCTAAGATCTCAAATTGAAAAAATGTCCAAATCTAAACTCAACGGCATCACACCGGATGATGTTATTGAAGAGTATGGCGCAGATACCTTAAGACTTTATGAAATGTTTATGGGGCCTTTTGATAAGGAAAAGATTTGGAATACCGATTCGATGACAGGTTGTAAACGCTTTTTGCAACGATTTTATGATCTTGTTCATTCAGAAAAAACTCAAGATGCTCACCATGACAAAGCTTTAAGACTTTGTCATAAAGTAGTTCATGAGGTTCAAAAAGATGTGGAACAGATGTCGTTTAATACAGCTATTGCCAAACTTATGGAATTTTTAAATGACATTACAAGTTTGCCGATTTACCCCAAAGAGGGGATAAAAATGGTAATTCAAGCTCTTAACGCCTTTGCTCCCCATATAACAGAAGAGCTATGGCATTATCTTGGAGAAACACAAAGTCTTGTAAACGCTCCTTATCCTAAAGTAAATCCAGAACTTCTGATCGAGCAAACCGCTAACATCGTTCTTCAAGTGGCTGGTAAAACGCGTGGTTGTCTAGAATTGGATAAGTCCCTATCTCAAGAGGCTATTTTAGAGGCTATGAAAGCAGACTTGGGGTTATCAAAATATCTTTCATCCCCGATAAAGAAAGTGATTTATGTGCCAGGGAAACTAATCAATGTTATTTTGGCTGTATAACTCTCTTGTTTTACTTTCTCTCCCTTTACTGAGTTTACAAATCAGTCTTAAGGCTCTTTTAAAAAATAAAAGGGCCTTGAGTACCTTTTTTTTCCCTAAAATCGAAACCTCAAAAAACTCCATTTGGATTCATGCAGTTTCTTTAGGGGAGGTTAATACGATCAAGCCTCTGATTAATGAATTAAAAAAACTCTATCCACAAAAAACCCTTTTTCTATCCACCATGACAGAAACAGGTTTTTCAGAAGCTAGTAAGATTTCTGATATCTTGGTCTTTTATTTACCTCTTGATCTTTGGTTTATTCAAAAAAAGGTGCTTAAAACACTAAATCCAAGTGTTGTGATGTATGTAGAAGGGGATGTTTGGCCCTCCTTAAGTCATTTATTAAAAAAAGAAGAGATCCCTCAATTAGTTGTATCGGCAAAAATATCTGAAAAATCTTTAAGAAGACTTTTAAAGTTTCCCTATTTGATTCCATTTCTTTACGGCAATCTAACCCATTTAGGGGTTCAAGATGAAACAATGCACAAGCGATTTATCAGCTTAGGTCTGAAAAAAAATCAACTTACCGTCACAGGTAATCTTAAACTTGTGAATGATGGTAATAATTTTGTAGACCCATCAATTGAAGAAAAACTAGCTCCATTTTTTGAACTCAATCTGCAAAAAAAAACACTCATTATATCTTGCACTCATACCGGAGAAGAAGAGCTCCTATTAGAAAAGCTAAAACCTATTCTTAATCAGTTTAATGTGATGTTAGCGCCAAGACATCCTAACCGTTTTGAAGAGGTTAAAAAGGTATTAAAAAAGCTTGATATCTCTTTTTCCCTTTTATCTGAGGGTAAAGCCATTTCAGACTCCATTTTTTTTATCGATGCGATTGGTCTTGTTAAAACCCTTTATCAAAAAGCTGATGTTGTCATTTTGGGTGGAAGTTTTGTGCCAGGGATTGGAGGTCATAATGTGATGGAGCCGATTTATCAAAACTGCTTTGTTATAACAGGTCCCTATATGGAGTCTCAATCTGGCGTTGTTAAGCAGATGCTAGATCAAAACTTGGGTTGTCAAACCTCTATTAATGATCTTTTAGAGGTGTTATCTATTCATATCCATAACTCCAAAGATTTTTCGGGTTTAGAAAATTTACTCAAAAAAAACCAAGAGATCTTAGTTCAATCCCTCTCCCTTTTTCCTTCCCTTCTGCCCC
>CAIPRZ010000141.1 GCA_903867585.1 uncultured Chlamydiae bacterium | reverse complement strand
GGGCTTCTTGAAGAGGGTTGCAATAAGATTATTAGTTTTAATGAAAAGGGGATGGCCTTTTTTGAAGGACCTTTGAAAGAATTCTTGGCGCAATGACTTTTTTGATTTCAACGCGGCATTTTGAACAATCTAATGGTAAAGCGCGGCATAAAACCGCGCTTAAACTTCTTTTAAAAGCTCAAGAAAATCATTTAGCATCGCTAAGTGATTATAGGTATGTTGAAAGAGCTCTTGAATTACACGCTCTTGATCTTGTTGATAAAAAAAAGCTTTCTGATCGCATCCATCTTCATCGAGAACTTTCGGGTCTAAATGTTTCTGAAGCTTCTCTTTTTTTTCAAATCTCTCATGATGATAAGCCTTGTGATAATCCCTATTTAGATATTCATATTGTTCTTAATCAATTAAGATCGGCCTTCAATGTTGGAAGCATTTTAAGAACAACAGAAGCTCAGCGACTCGGTTCTCTTTATTTTGAAGGGATCACACCTAAAATCAGTAATCAAAAAGTACAAAAAACAGCCATGGGTTGTCATGACAAAGTTCCTTGTTTTGATTTTACTAAAGATCTAACTCTTCCAAGACCAATCATTGGATTAGAAACGGCCAAAGAGGCGGTGTCTATTTATGATTTTACCTTTCCTGAAAAATTTACTCTCATTTTAGGTAATGAAGAATATGGCTTAAGCGATGAATGGCTCAATCAATGCGATCAGATTGTCACCATTCCTATGTGGGGTTTTAAAAACTCTTTAAACGTAGCTTCAGCCTATGCTATTGCCGCCTATGAAATACGCAAGCAGCATTTTTTAAATTCCCATTAGATTTTAATACTATAAGTGATCATCAAATTCTCTGTTCCTGGATTGCGATAGCCGATAGAGGCATTGGAGATGTGATAAAATTGAGCGCCAACACGACGGGTATTATTTTTATATTGGAATGCGATCTCAAAACTGGATTTGTATTCAATCGGATAGTGGAGGTTTTTCCCCTGACCTTTAACATAAATACCGGGAGCGATTCCTGGTGTTATAATGAGCCAAGTTGTAGGCATAAATTCTAATCTAAATCCGCCATATAAATAAAAAGACAACCTATTATTTACAAAAAAACCAAGCTGAGGTCTTAAATAAAACCAGTTGCAGGGTTTGACAAGGGGGTTGGGTTGATATTCTATTTGATAGATGGGGTTTTGATCTTTAGGTCGAACAATACCGGAGCAACCGGTACTTAGAGCAAGCCACTTATCAGCAAATGTTGTGCTTGTTGCAATTAAGAATAAAAATAAAAATCTCATCTAAATAAAAAAACTATTATTAATTTTATTCATAAACATGAAATTAACTTATTTCAAGTTAATTTTAATAAATATTTTTTATTGACTGAAGGGGCTTGTTTTTGCAATAAATAATTTTAAATAATACCTAAGGAAAAAATTTTGGCTAAAAAAAAAGTAAATAACGCAGAAGTTTCAGTTCTTATTGTTAAATATAATTGCGGATTAAATAATCACTTAACTTTAAGGGGTGAAGGTGCTGGCCTTAGCTGGCATCACGGAACGCCACTACTTAATCAAGGGATTGATGAATGGATTTTTGAAATCAAAGCCCCCGATGATTTTTTTGAATGTAAAGTCCTCATTAACGATCAGGTTTTTGAAATCGGTGATAATCACAAAATTTTAAAAGGGAAAAAAATAACTATACATCCAAAGTTTTCTTGAAGAGCCCTTTTTCTAGAATTTCTCAGATTTTTTGCTATAATTAGTGAGATTTACAAAAGCCATTTATTACCTATGACAATCTCCTGTGTTCCATTAATTTCCTCAGAATCTATTAGTCGGCTCCCTTTTAAATTTGGGGGTTTTGAAAAAAGCCCCGTTCCTGATTTTATAACAATTTTAGTAAGAGATGATAGTCCTATCCCAGAGCCATTAGCAGGTGCTGGAGACGGAGGCTCATTAGTTCAAAGAGTTCAGCTTTTATCCAGTGATAAATCTGTATGGGAATCCATAGCCCCTGCGTTGCCTGTCATTTCTACCAATATTAATGTTCAAATAAATAGGCTGCATCTTTTGATGAATCTTTATCTTCATGAGGTGCCTGATAAAAACTTGTTTGAGGCTCTTTTACAAGAAGTCGATATTTACACCGCCTCTTTAAAAGGGGCAAGGTCCTATGAGAAAAAAATGGGCTGGAATGATTTTTATCTCATAAATCTTGTTCATTTTCCAGAATCCATGCTGGAGAGATTGGCTCTGCATTTACAATCAGATAAAAATGAAATAGAAATTAAAGCCTTTAGAGATTTACCGGTTAAAGCTTTATTTTACAAAAAAATGATTGATCT
>CAIPRZ010000140.1 GCA_903867585.1 uncultured Chlamydiae bacterium | reverse complement strand
TAAAAAAGAACTGTTGCCAAACACCTGTTTTATCAGTTAAAAATAAGCTATGATCATTTTTTATAAAAAACCCATGCGCTCTATTAAAAGTATTTTTATTCTTTTGGCATTAGCCTTGCTTAGTTCTTGTACAGAATCTAAATCCATCGTGATGGATGTGGATGAAAGAGAAGCTAACACCATTGTTGTTTTTTTAGCCTCTAAAGGAATTAAGGCTAACAAGATGATGCAAGCGGTGTCAGCAGCTGCTGGCGGTGGTCAACCGGCTAGTTTTAGCATTATGGTTGATGAAACTGAAGCCACACGCGCCATGGCTTTTTTAAATCAAAATGGTCTACCACGGATGCAAACGACCAATCTTTTAACCCTTTTTGCAAAATCGGGTTTAATGAGCTCAAGCAGTGAAGAAACCATTCGCTACCAAGCAGGTCTTGCTGAACAAATCGCGGGCACAATTCGTCGTATCGATGGTATATTAGATGCTCAGGTCCAAATTGCTTTTCCTAAAGAAGACACCAATATCGGTCAAACAGCCACCACGGTTCAAAAAATTACAGCCGCTGTTTATGTTAAGCACCAAGGGATTCTTGATGACCCTAATTCTCATCTAGTTGCTAAAATTAAGCGTCTTGTAGCCGCTTCTGTAAGTGGCCTTGATATTAATGATGTTAATATTATACCCGACAGAGCCCGTTTTCTAGATGTCAGTCTTGCAAGTTCACCTGATATGATTTCTGGACCATCCATGAGCTTTGTTGAAGTGATGAGTGTTAAAGTAGCTCAAGAATCTGTAGCTAAGTTCCAAAGCCTGTTTTTTTCATTACTATCACTTGGGATTTTCTTTTTCCTAATGGCATTAACCCTTGTGTGGAAATGTTATCCTATTTTGAAAAAACAGGGTTTTTTAAGACTTTTTAGTATTGAACCCTTTGATTTAGAAGAAACAAAAACACAATCTCTAGAGCAACCCCCAACTGAAACATGACATTGGAGATGGTTTTACTCAGCGATCTTATTTTCAAGCTTGATCCCAAGCTTGAAAAATATGTAAAACCCACTCTAAAAAAGCCCACTTCCCCCTATTTAACTGAAGATTATAAAGAGATAAATCTATTTGAAAAAGTAGATCCAAGCCATTTGCATAATCTTTTTGAGGGCTATCCCAAAAAAGATGTCAATTTTATAATGCAACATTTGAAACAAGGCTCAAATCAAAAAAACAAGTTTTTATCTGACCTAATTTCCCAAGAGGTCTCCAAACGACTATTTAATCACTATTCAGTTTTACCCTATGATAAATTCCCCTCATTTGAGGGCTCCAAAGTTTTATTTCTTTCTTATATACAAATAAAAGAACTGATCGATTTACTAAGCGTGTTTGATATTAAATTGACCCTAAAAACCTCCATCGACAAACAGATCAATCAACATATTTTACACGCTCTATCTCCTTTACAACTCAAATTTTTAAAAATCGTTGATAAACAACAAGAAAAAGTCGCTTTTAAAAAAATACCCCTTGAAACGTGGGATAAGAAAAAAGAAAGTCTTCATGCCATGCTTTATTTACGGGGATTAAATAGACTTTGTAAAACCTTCGCCTCTAGTTCTTTTTTTGTTCATGAAGAAATTATCTTACGCTTACCCCTAAAAGATAAGCCTCTATTCTTTTCTCTTGCCACCCAATCAGAACAGACGGTAAAAGAGTCGCTAATGGGTCAATTCAATTCGGCCATAGACTTTATGAATTTACCAAAATTAAACTCCTAAGATAAAAAAGCCCCATTTTCTATGAAATTGTTTAAATTACCCTCCGGCACCTCTTATTTTGGCGATCAGAAAATTGTGACAGAAGAGACTCTTGGAACTTTTGTTAAATTAGAAGAGCTTGTCAATGACACCAAAAAAGAGCTTGAGTCCATTAAAAATGAATACATCGAGAAACAGTCTCAAGAGCTCGAAAAGAAAAAAGAAGAGGCCTACCTCGAGGCCCTTACCATTTTCAACCAGCACGTATTCGCCCTGGATGCAGAAATGAAAACTTTGCGGATGCACCTTGTCAAACAGGTCTTGCCCCTTGCTTTAAATGCGGCAAAAAAAATTGTTGGGGAGCAGTTAAAAATGCATCCTGAAACGATTGTGGCTATGATCCAAAAACAACTTAATCAATGCACTTCTGCTAGAAAAATAAAGATTTTAGTTTCTAAAGAAGATAAGGCCATTCTCGATGAAAATAAAAGTGTCTTAAAAGAAAAGCTAGATCAACTTGAATCTTTAGCCATTGAAGAATCAGCTGATATTAGCTCCGGTAGCTGTATGATACTCACAGAAGCTGGAAATATTAATGCCTCCCTTGATTTACAGTGGAAAGCTTTAGAAGAGGCTTTTAGCCGCTATATGAAACCCTAAAGGTTTTAGTTTTTTTCCTTTCCAAGATTTAGCCATATTTCTAGACTAGCCTTTATTATCACCTTTTGCAAAAAAGTTTTTCCTTATGTCGAAATATATCTACTTTCTTGTTTTTCTCTTCTTTTTTGCTAGCCCCCCTCTTATGGCTGCCTCCGGAGATCCTGCAAGTTTTATGAATGATCTCAGTCCTGCAGCCGGTGGAGCGCCCCCAACACTTGTCACAGAAATGGCTGTCATTGCTGGACTTTCTATCCTGCCATTTGCTGTTCTACTATTAACCTCATTTACAAAAATTGTGATTGTATTATCACTTCTTCGTAACGCGCTTGGTGTTCAGCAATCTCCTCCTAACCAAGTGATTAACGGCATTGCGATTTTGATGACAATTTATGTGATGTATCCAACAGCTCAACTGATGTACAAAGAATCAGAGCAGGCTTTGAAAAAAGCTCCCCAAGAGGTTCTGTCTACAGAAGGGGCCATGTATATTATCGAGGTGGCAAACAATGCTAAAGAGCCTTTAAGAAATTTTCTTGTAAAAAACACACAACCTAAACACATCACCTCTTTTTTTCAACTGGCGCAAAGGTCGTTTGGTCCTGAATTTAAAACCACGCTTAAGCCCCAAGATTTTATTGTCTTAATCCCAAGTTATATTACCTCCCAGCTTAAAGCTGCTTTTGAAGTGGGTGTATTAATCTATATGCCTTTTTTTGTGATCGATCTTGTGGTTTCAAATATCTTACTTGCTATGGGAATGATGATGCTATCACCTCTTACGATTGCTCTTCCTTTAAAGCTCCTTTTAATAGTTATGGTCGATGGATGGACGCTGATTATTCAGGGTCTTGTTATGTCTTATAGGTAAATTATGTATGCACAAGAAGTTACACAATTAGCGTACCAAGCTTTAATACTGGTAGCTATTTTATCAGCCCCTCCTATTTTGATTAGTACTCTACTTGGGTTAATCGTGGCGATATTTCAAGCAGCGACCCAAATTCAAGAACAAACCCTCTCTTTTACGATTAAATTGCTCTCTGTACTTGTTACTTTATTTGTTATGGGAGACTATCTAGGAGCGCAAATCCTCCAGTTTGCTAACACCATTTTTACCAATTTTTATAAATGGGGCCCTTAAAAACCTTTTAGGCATTTGTGAATACTGATTATATTTCTGCTCTTTTTCTTATCCCTAAAGTGGCCCCACAATCGGTCCTAAGTGTATTTTTTCTTTGCCTAGCCCGCCTTTTACCCGTTATTTCCTTAGCTCCTTTTTTAGGGGCTAAATTATCAAGTCTTATAAAAATGGGACTGGCACTTTCACTAACAGCTCTTATTTTACCAAAAGCCCTCCAGACTGTATCCGGACCTGTTTATTTTGATGGGATGTATTTGGTCTTATTTTTAAAAGAGCTCTTTATTGGATTTGCGATCGGATTTGTCCTCTCTCTGCCTTTTTTTATTGCACAAACAGCTGGTAACCTCATCGATTTTATCCGGGGATCCTCTTCTCTGATGGTGACCGATCCTTTTATGCAATCTCAAAATTCCCCGATTTCACTCCTTTATAACTACACCCTCATTGTTATTTTTTATCAACTTGGCGGGATGAATATCGTTCTTGATGGTCTTATAACAAGTTTAGATACCCTTCCCATAGATGGCATCTTAAGCAAAACTCTTTTCCTCTCAAATCATCCCTTTTGGAAGGTGGCTTTTGAGGCATTAAATAATGTAGTAGCTTTAGGTATTCAATTTTGCGCTCCCTCAATAATGGCTGTTCTTATGACGGAATTATTTTTAGGTATTGCTAACCGCTTAGCTCCCAACGTGCAAATCAGTTTTCTTGGAATGGCTTTAAAATCATTGATGGGCATTATATTTCTTGCCTTAAGTTGGCTTCTCATCGTTAATAAACTTGGGCTTCATATGTCTGAGGTTCTTCAAGCTTTTTTAAACCTTGTTCGGGTTTTATAATTTTACCTTGCCAAATAGAAAGTTAGTTTCTATAACTTTTTAGCATTATTACTTGTCTACCCCGTAAATTCATGAAAAATTCATCCCTATTTTTATTGCTCACTGCAAGCTCTATTTATGCAAGCCATAGCAGCACTCAAGAACGCCCAGATACTTTACCCTCTACAACACCCAATCCTGTTGGCCGTTTCATCGCAAAAAATGGGGTTCATCTATTTGTTAAAGGCGAAGCCCTCCTTTTTCAAATCGCTCAAGATGATTTACCGATTGCGCAATATACTAATGTTTATTCCTCCCCCCTTGAAAATCCTCAAGCTGAGCTTGAGCATTATAAACACCAGTGGAAATGGGGCTATAGAATTACAGCTGGTTATCAATTAGATCACGATGGGTGGGATATAGTAGCAAGCTACACAAGATTTTATGCAGCAAGACAGCAGACTTATAAAAATGAACGGTTACCTTTAAAACTTTATTCACAAGCTCAATTAAATCAGGGCACAACCCCAACGGATGATTCTTTTGTTTATTTTTACCAAAGCGTTAAATTCAACCAGTGGGATGTGGAACAAGCCAGAATGTTTTATGTCTCAAAATTTCTCCGTTTTAGACCACTCCTAGGCT
>CAIPRZ010000139.1 GCA_903867585.1 uncultured Chlamydiae bacterium | reverse complement strand
ATATTAGCTTGTTGCTTGTGGTTGCTCAGTAGCAGCAGCTGGTTTTGCAGCTTGTGTTTCTTTTTCTGCACTGAGAGCAGCAAATTCCTTACCTAAGGTACGTGTTGCCCAGATCCATGCACCAATGATGATGAATAAAAGAGCTGCTACGTATGGGGTGATGGCAGCAAGAGATCCGAATACAGCAAGGAGACCTTGTTGAATAAGAGATCCACCTGATTTACCAAGTCTTGCGCCCACAACGTCAATCGCCGCTTTACCTTTAGTTTTCACTTCAGGATCAAGTGGGATGTACGCCATTTCTTTGGTAGGGTCAAATAAAGAGTATTTAGAAGACTTGCTCATAATGTTTTGAACAGTACCAAAAATCACAGCCATCATTAACGGTGTGGTTCCAAACATAGCAATGAAGCCTGTTAGGTATTGTTTAAACATAACAAATGAGAAGAAGCCAGCACCTGTTGCTAAAAGAACTACTGGAGTGATTAAAGCAGCTAGAGTCCAACCAAAACGACGGATGATGTTACCGCCACCAAAAAGCATCATAACAATAGTTACAGCACCAGTTAGTGTGGAGAAAAGGCCCATAAAGGCCGAATAATCATTCGGGTTTGTGTATTGAAGTTTAAGTTGTCCTTTCCAGGTTACTTCAACAAGGTTAATAGCTACACCGTAAGCGATAACTAAAATAGCAAGACAAGCGATGTATTTTGAGCTTAAAAGGAACTTAAAGCTCTCGCCCATTGACATTTTAGGTTTCTCTTTTTTGGCTTTTTTAACTTCAGTTGAATCATAAAAACGTGGGTCGGTTAAGACTTTTTTATTGATCCATCCGTAGATCGCCATAATGCTAAGACCTGATAAAAATACAAAGCTTAGCATGTAATTTAAAGATATACCCCAAGCATCAACATCAGCTGGAAGTTTGCTGCGGATATCGGAGAAGTACATAATAGTTGGGCCAGAAACAAGCATAGCAAGGTTAGCACCTAAACCAAAAATGGAATAGAAACGCTTAGATTCTGAAACGCGGGTGGTGTCGTTAGCAAATCCCCAGAATAATAAAGAGATCGCAACGCTTCCCCAAAGTTCTGACATAATGTAGAAAAGGGCATAGGTCCAGTTTCTTAGGCAAGAAATTAATCCGCCAAGACCTTTAGGAAGGATGCTTGCTAGGTTATCAGCAAAAACAGTGGGATGTAAAACATCATGATTTGGATAAAGAACTAGAGCAAATAAGGCAAAAAAAGCGATGAAAAAGCTGATCGTTGAGTAGAAAAGCTTTTGTTTGCTCATCATGTTGCTGAGTTTTGAATAAGCAATCATGAAAATAACAGCAGCTGGCAATACACCCCAAACCTTTAAGAATGGAATGGCTTCTGCGCCAGAACCTGGAGCTGTTACCATTAGAGTGTCTTTGGTGTCTCTTAAAATCGTGTAATTAAAATTAATGAAGAAAAATAATAAGAACATAGGCAAGAACTTTTTAAGTTCGAAGCTGTGCACGGGCCAAAAAAAGGACCGTAACTTACCAAATTCTTTGGGTTTTGTTTCGGACATGTTGTTTCCTCTGAAACTAGTTAAACTTGAAAAATTTTCATGAGATAGAAGATTAAACCTTTACCATCTCAAGAGGTACTATTATACCTTAGGGTTGGACAAAGACTCAATAAAAATAAATAACAAATTTAAAATTAAGATAGAGTAAAGCGACCTAAAAAAGGTCGCTTTTTAAAATAAAAACTATACAGAAGCAAGTTCTGAAGCTTGAGGATTATTTATGGTGTTCATGCACTCTACATAAGCATTCCATAGCTCAGAATCAACTTTATTGTGTCTGATAGAGGAGATAAGCTCTCTTTTGCAGGAGGCTAGAGATTTTTTTGGAGCTAGTACTGATACCATTTCTTTGTCACCAGCCATGCGGGCAATAGTGAGCATGCGCTCTAGTTGATTGCGGGTAAACTGTAAACTGTCTCTTTTCTTTCTTGAGCCTCTAGGAGCTCTTGATTTAGGGGTTACAGAAGAGGGTTTGTCAGCATTAATAATGAATTTTTCAATTAATGTGCCCAATTGGTCTGGGGATCTAATTTTTAGCTTTTTTAAAGTGAAGTGGTGCATATAACCACCGCTAGTCATTGGGATAAAGCGGCAAAGATCGTTTTCTTTTCTTCCACCTACTTTTTTGATGGCTTTAGAAATGATATCTTCAATTTCGTTCATGTTTTTCATTTTATTGGGAGCGCTGGTTTGATGCATGTTAGATCCTAGGTATCAATAGGGTTTTAGTAGGTTTAAAGTTATTTTAATTTTCAGAAAAATAAGTTTTTATCCAACGTAATAATTAAAATTATTTTTATATAGATGGCCTGGGCCAGCTTTTAATAATTCTGTTATACGAATCTTAGTAATACGGATGTTTTTTTAGCAACATAATCGAATAAAGTTTTAGAAAAAATTATTTATTGCGAATTTTGCCCATTTTTACTTAATGTGCAGCTCATAACTAACATAATTGAATCATGAAGAATTATCTTGTTTTAGCCATCTGTTCTGGAAAGGGGGGAGTGGGTAAATCCACAATTGCTTTTAGTTTAGCTAAGCTTCTTTCTAGAGCTAATTTTAAAATAGGATTAGTTGATGTCGATATTTATGGCCCCTCTTGTCATCTTTTGTTTCAAGATATAGGGGCTTTAAAGCCTGAAAATAATGGGCCTTTGGTTACCCCTCCTTCTATTGAAAATATCCGGTTTATGTCAGCAGCTTTCCTAGCTCCTGGGGGTGCATTTATTAGAGCTCCAAAGGCCACTGCAATTGCAAAGAGTTTTTTTGAATCTGCAGATTGGGGAGATATCGATTGTCTTATTGTTGATTTCCCTCCAGGGACGGGAGATGTGGCCCTTTCTTTATTCCAGGAAGTCTACTTTGATTCAGCCCTTTTAATAACAACGCCCCATACCTTAAGCGTTGAAGATACAGCAAAATCGGCGGGTCTTATTCTTAAGTCGGGTATTCCAATCGTTGGGATCATTGAAAATATGTCCTATTTAAAAGTTCAAGATAAGATTTTATACCCTATGGGTTCTGGTGGGGGAAATGAGCTTGGTCAGTTATTAAATCTTCCGCTTCTTGCGTCTATTGCTATTGAAGATCAATCTAAAGGCTCATGTGTAGAATCTATTATTGAAAATTTAGAGCCTGTCACAGAGGCTGTAAAAACATTAATTGACGAAAAGAGGGCAGGAAAATCTTTATGCTCTTTATAGATAAAATTATAAACGCCGGCAATTGTGAACTTGTGATAAAATGGAATGATGGTAAACAGCAAATCCTAAAAGCCTACTTTTTACAGGCCAATTGCCCCTGTGTTAGTTGTCAAATGGGAGATGCTTGGATAAAAGAAGATGTAAAAATTAATAAGTTTGTTGTCAAAGCAAGGCTTGGGCTTCAAATTGTTTTTTCTTCTGGATGCCAAAAGGGTATTTATAGTTTTAATCAAATAAGGTCATGGCTAAAAGATTTATAATTTTATTTTTTTGTGTCTGTTTTCTACTAGGTTTTACTAGTTGTAAAAAAACAGCCCCAAAACCTTGTTCGGATAAACTTGAAGTTGTCTCAACAACGGCGATGATTGCTGAAGTTGTGAGCTCGATTGGTAAAGATAAAATTATTTCTCAGTGTCTTATTCGTGGTGACATCGATCCTCATAGCTATGAACTTGTGAAAGGGGATAGAGCTAAACTTAATTCATCTAAAATCATTTTTTATCAAGGTTTGGGATTAGAGCACGGCGCTAGCCTTGTCTCCTATCTCAAGTCAGAAAAAAAAGCGCACGCTATCGGGGATGAGCTTATTAAAAACCATCCTGAAAAACTCATTTATCATGATGGGTATTTAGATCCTCATGTTTGGTTAGATATGGAACTTTGGCAAAAGATAGTTCCTTCTATTACACAAAAGTTAGCAGATCTTGATCCTGATAATCGTTTGTTTTATGAAGCTAATGCTGCCGAATTGATGGAGAAAATGTCTTTAT
The DNA here is from genome assembly GCA_903867585.1 of uncultured Chlamydiae bacterium. Classification (GTDB taxonomy): domain Bacteria; phylum Chlamydiota; class Chlamydiia; order Chlamydiales; family Rhabdochlamydiaceae; genus CAIPRZ01. The sequence goes on along the minus strand of CAIPRZ010000139.1, from coordinate 1,985 downwards.
TGGATCAAAAGATCTTAGATTTATTGAATCAAATTCCTGAAAACAAAAGATATCTAGTAACCTCTCATAGTGCTTTTAGTTATTTTACAAGACGCTACGTGGCAAGAGATGGCCTTTGGGTAGATCGCTGCATAGCTCCAGAGGGGCTAGCGCCAGAGGCTCAAATTAGCCTTTATGACATTGAGAAAGTGGTCGCTTATATTAAGCTTCATAACATTCAAATCATCTTTAGCGAGTCGAATGTATCTAAAGATGCTATCTATAAAATCATCGATGTCTGCTCAAAAAGCGGGCTAAAAGTTTTTTTAGCTGATCAGCCCCTTTTTGGTGATGCGTTTTTTAATAATAAAGGCTATTTTGACATGATGTGGCATAATGCGACTTTATTACACCAAGCTTGGTATGAACAAACATCCGCTGCTCAAAATTGATGATCTAACAGTTTCCTATGGGAAACATACCGCTTTACGCAACATATCATTATCTATTTCTTTAGGTCCAATAACAGGAATTGTAGGCCCTAATGGTGCTGGTAAAAGTACTTTCTTAAAAACGCTGTGTCAGTTGACTCCAATTTTTGGAGGATCCATGACTCTTGGTGGTAAGCCTTTATCAAGCTTCAAACACTTGATGGCTTATGTTCCTCAAAAAAAAGAGATGAATCTTGATTTCCCGATCCTTGTTGAAGAGGTCGTTGCACAAGGGGCTTTATCAAAAAAGAGATGGTATCAAAGACTTAATAAATCAGATTACGCTAAAGCTTTAGAGTTACTTGATCAGCTTGATTTGAAAAACATCGCTAAAAAAGGGATTGGAGAGCTTTCCGGAGGGCAACAGCAGCGGGTCTTTTTAGCAAGAGCTTTAATGCAAGAGGCTAAAATCCTTTTTCTTGATGAACCTTTTCAAGGTCTTGATGTAGTTTCTGAAGAAAAGCTCATTCTAGAACTTAAAAAATTAGCGGCCTCTGGACTTGCTATATTTATTGTTCACCACGATTTAAGATCGTGGAAAAAGTATTTTGAGCAGTTAATTATTCTAAAAACCGAACTTGTGGCAGCAGGGCCCTTTCATGAGGTCTTTACAGCAACTCATTTGCAGCAAGCCTACGGTATAAATATTAAAGATTTCTAATGGATTATTTATTTTTAGACCCTTTAATTAGAGGTCCGTTCTGGGCAAGTCTTTTTTTATCTTTGTTACTTAGTTTAGTCGGCGTTGTCGTTTTTTTTTCTAAAAAACCCCTATTAGGTGAGGTGATAGCCCATTGTAGTTATCCGGGTGCTATTTTAGGATTAATTCTTTCTATCATAACCTTAAAACAGGAAAATCCGGTTTTTATTTTAATCATTGCTTTCGGACTGGCCTTAGTAGGCTCTTTGATTTTAAAAAGAATTCAAGTTTTTCAAACAGCTGATAGTAGTATGACTCTTATACTTTCAGGGTTTTTTGGTTTAGGTGTTTTTATGAGTAGTATTATTCAGCAAAAATTTCCTAAATTTTATCGTCTGGCTCAAGGCTATCTTTTTGGTCAGGTGTCGACCATGACAGATATTCATATCATTCTTTATGCTTCAGTGCTTGTTCTTGTCGGACTTATTTTTTATCTAAATTTTTCCAAAATTAAACTTATTCTATTTGATCCAATGCAGGCCCATTTTTTAGGCGGAGGTAAAATAGCTGTTTTATTAGAAGTTTTGATCTGTGCCAGCCTTGTTCTTGGAATAAGAGGAGTGGGAGTGGTGCTTGTTTCTAGTTTTTTTGTAGCTCCAGCTATATTTACCCTTAGATTTTGTAAAACTTTAAAGTCATCGATTTTTGTGGCCCTTTCGATGGCCTCTATTTTGAATGTAGTGGCCTTTTCTTTTCCTTTAAAGGCGCCGATTGGCCCATTAATGGTCCTTTTATTATCGAGTGTTGCTTTTTTAACCTTGAGGAAAAAACCGCATGTCACCACTTCCTGATCAAGGTTTTTTCTCTTTTATAGT
>CAIPRZ010000138.1 GCA_903867585.1 uncultured Chlamydiae bacterium | reverse complement strand
GTTTTCAAGGTTTTTTCAGGAAAAGCATACAAGCCAACATGTTTAAATAAATTTTTATAATCCCAATTTCCATCTCGCGAGGCTGGAATAGGGCTTCTTGAAAAATAGAGGGCCGAACCCTCGATATTAGAGACGACTTTACAAATATGAGAGGAAAAAATTTCCTGATGGCTTTCAAGTCTTTTTTTAAGAGTATAGACATCAGCCTCTTTAGTATGAGCTACCTCTAATAGATCTAGGATCATTTTTTCAGAAATAAGAGGCTCATCAGCTTGCCAATTTACCCAAACATCTGCTTTTTCCAAATTATTTTTACATAAATAAGCCAATCGATCGGTACCGGAGGCCAGCTCCTTAGGTGTCATATGGTAGGGAATTTGATAACGGTCTAAAAGGGCAGCAGCCTCTAAAGAATCGATGGCAAAAACAACTTTATCAAAGGCTTTGACCCGACAAGCGGCTTCATAAACCCATACAAGCATCGGTTTATCAAGGAGGGTGCAGAGAATTTTTTTTGGGAAACGGGTTGATTCAAGTCTTGCTGGAATGATGCAGAGTGTTTTCATATAAAAGCTAAATTTTTTAAAAGTTATTATGCCAGAAGTTCCTAAAACGCACAAATTTCCATTTTTTCTAAAAAATTTTTCTTTTTTTTGCTTAAGTCTTGTTTTGATTTGTAAAATTTCTCTAAAGTATCCCCTTAAAAAATCTCAAGGAAAGGCCGTGTTTAAAACGCTAGGTTTTTGTTTATTTGTTTCTTGTCTTTGCGCAGATACTGCGCCCCAAACTCCCCCTATTACCGCCTGGTTTACAGGTCCACTGCTTTGTCCCTCTTATTCAGCAGTCCCTGCTGGCAGTTATAATATTGAGCCCTATATTTTTGTTAATACCATCGGGGGAAATTATGATTCTTCTTGGACACGAGTAAGCACTCAAACTTTGATCTCTGCTTATTATTCAATCTTAGCACAAATTGGTCTTACCAGTTATTTTAACGTTTCCATAACACCCCAATTTTTTTATCAATCATTGGGCCCGAGTTCTTCAGCAAATATTGGAGACCTTCCGGTAGAAGCCTATTTTATTGTTCTCAATGAAGATTTAAATGGGATTAGACCTGGAATTACCATCGGGCTAAAAGCAAGCGTCCCACTCGGTCGATACAAAAATTTATCTCCCGGTGATGCATCGACTCAAGCTGTCGGTAGCGGTAGCTGGAAGCCGGCTATGTCTTTTGTTATAGGTAAACAGATCCACATTAAAGATATCCATTTCTTAACTCTAAGAGCCTATTTTAACTCCCAATTTCAAAATAGATTCAATGTAGATGGTTTCCATGCTTATGGTGGAGGCTATGAGACCAAAGGTCAAATCACACTCGGAGCCCAATTCACAACGATTGCCTCTTTTGAATATAGCTTTTCCCGTCATGGTGTTTTTGCATTAGACATTCAATACCAGCATAATAATAAATCGTCCTTTAAAGGAAATGCTGGATATACTGACCCTATTTTTAGAAAATTATTACCTCCATCTAACGCTCCCTCATCAGAACAATTAAGTTTAGCTCCGGCTTTAGAATACAATTTTAATGCCAATGTGGGACTTATTGCTGGCGTTTGGTTTACAGTAGCTGGTAGAAATGCCCAAGCATTTATTACACCTACTTGTGCTCTAAATATTGAATACTAGACAGATGATCTTGGCAGCTTGTTTCCCCTGTGAGTTGAGTTATGGCTTCTCCGTTTTTATAAACCGCTAAATAGGGAACCGCTTTAAAATTGAAGACATGTCTAATCTTGGGGTGTTTTTTAACATCTATCCAGTAGATATCAGGTAACTTATCTTGATCTTGGATGAGTCTTTTTTTTACCTTATCGCAGGGAATGCAGGGCCATAAGCCAATGGCTACTATGCACTCTTTGCTATTGAGCAATTTTTTTTGCAGCTCTTGTGCAGACTGGATTTCTTGAAAATCAGCAAAAATTCTTAATTGAAGAAATAAAAAAGCTCCCAAAATTTTCTTCATTTAAGCCTCCTCTTTGGCTTCACGGCTTATATAATGAGAAAGAAATTTATTCCAAAAAAAATTAAATAAGACTGATAAATGAAGCCATTCTCTTAGGCGTTTTATCTTTACGATACGAATAAAAAAGGCTCTGCTGTTCATAGCTGCAGCGCGGGTCTATATCGATATGCTCCTTTAAAAGCCCAGCTGTTATAAGTTCATCAAAAGCCATCTTTTTTAAATCCATAAAGCCCTCTTGGTTATACTTATGAAGCTCTTTCGGAAACTCATTTTGATAATTTATAAACTCAGAATGGTTAATACCAAGACCTGCTGAAATAGCAACACCTATATCTTTTGGTGATGAGCCAAACTGATCTGTCATCTTTTTTATAGTATGAGTGTAGATAAATTGGGCTTGCCCTTTATACCCTGCATGAACTGCCGCTATCACCTCTTTTATGGGATCATAAAAAAGAGCCGCTTGGCAATCGGCATGCCGAATGATTAAACCCACATTTTTAGCATTTGTGATAATACTATCAGCCCCCTTATAGCCTTTAGAAGAGGGATAGATGAGCACATGATCTGAATGGGTTTGATTTAAAAATAAAACTTTTTTTAAAGAAAACTCATCAAGTATTAAAGAAACAAGTTCCGAGTTTACAGGAGTTGAAAAATCAACCTCTTCCTCCTGAGAATTGATCTTATAAAAAAAGCGATGGCAAAGCTTTTTGTTTTCAAAAAGCTTTGCTGTTGAAAACATAGGAAGCTCTAGTGAGCTCCGCATGCACCGCCCCTTTTGGTACTAAATAAAAGATCATTATCTTTAGCGATTAGAATGACAGCATCTTTAGGATCTGTTTGAGGATGAGCTTTAATATAAGCAATCACCTCTTGACGCTGCTCATCATCAAATATACTACAAAATAGTATCCGCTCATTACCGGTTAATTTTGAAGAAAAGGCGACATGATCTTTGTTTTTCAAAGAGCTACAAGCATCCCCCGAAGGCTGTTTGGGACCAGTCTGTTTAGGCGTTTGTGGTGATGGATATTGCGGATCAACTGGATCAGCAAAATCACCAGGTGCTATGGGAGTTTGTAATGACTCTTGGGACCCTCCACTACTCGGTGCACTTGGGGAGTTTGACTTAGGAGAGGACGGAGTATTTGGAGTCGCTGGAGCATTTGGAGTTACAGGTGCACTAGGAGTAGGGGGGGTATTTGGTGTAACAGGGGTGTTTGGATTAGCAGGGATGCTGGGCTTAACAGGAAAATCTGGCGTAGCTGGGGGTATCGTTACTGTTCCGGTGGCTGCTAAAATTAAAATGGCCGCCTGTATAATAGAAATCATAGGAATCCTTTAATTTAAACTATATTAGCAATCCAGCTAGGGGCGCAATAAATTTAACTATTTTACATCTAAAATTTTTTAACAACTAACGATGGGGCATTTTTAATAAAACATCTTGATAAACAATATACTTTCCCGGCTGTAGATTCAATAATACAGATCTAGCATCTAAAGAGGGATTTGAAGACCCTTTATGATAAAAATATGAACAGATTGAAGTGATTGTATCATCTTCTAAATCAGAAAATTCATCCTTCAAACTCTGTAACTGTCTCAGTGGTTCTGGTACGCTAGCATGTACTACATGTCCCAGACTATAATCCCCAAAGGCTATACGAAATAAATTCTCTGGAAGGCTGTTTGCAATCTGAGCAAGCTCTATGAATTTTTGAGCTACTGTTTCAGCATTACGCGCACCAACTGCTGTTTTTAACTCCCCAATTAAATGTTGTACAATGGCCTTATCGCCATCAAAATTTGACGGAATTTTTAAAAGACTTGGATTTGACTGGCAAATTTCAAAAATAGTTTGAGGATGGCAAGCCCAAAAATCTCTTGATGTTTCGGAATTTCCTTCGATAGCGGTAACATTATCGAATTTGTTTTTTTCAAAAGATCTTGCAAGACTTTCTTCAACGCTGGGCATTCTTGCTCTCATCATAGCATGACTAACACTGGCTTTTGTTCCGCCTTTAGGATCCGGAACTTGATGACACCCATAGTTGGCAAGAGCAGAAATCAAGATATTATCTGTAGATCCGCAAGGTTTATAAGGAGATACCATGGTGTAATTTCTCATCGTTTCAGCTACAGCATGCTCCTGCTCCTGATCATTAAATGGAGTAATGCTTTGAAAAAGCCTCTCAGCTTGCGGACTCATACGAGTCAAAATAGGCTCTGAAACATTTTGTATATGAGAAGAATCTCTCCTGCTTTGAGGTGTAAAATTGCGACTATAAAACCTTTGGCAGATCCAATTACTTGCCAATGTGGCAAGACCGAATGTTAGAATAGAGACAGCAATTGAGATGGCTCTAAAAGCTACCTCTTGGACCGCATTGCGTGGTCTAATAAAAGCTCTTACTGCTGGGTAACAAGAAAATCTATTGGAAATGTTCTCTAAAGTAAAAAAAGACATAAAAAGCTCGGGTTTTCTTAATCACTAAATGAAAAAATCTTTTTTGTAAACTTTGTGGACAGATTTTTTAAAAATTTGTATAGCTAAAGTAACACCCCCTATTGTTTAAAGAAAAAATAAACCCTTACTGAATGGATATTTATGGATAAACCTTTGGAATGCTCTTCTTGCCAGGAGCCTATTGCGATTATTTATAAACAACTCAGCAGCACCCATTGCTCAGGGGAAGCTTTATGCAAACAGTGTCCGGTTTTAAAACAAAAACTGGAGGGAACAAGTGGTGCGGTTGATAAAGATGAGCTGACCGATATGAGCTGTGAAGGATGCGGCACATTACTTCACGATATTCTTCGACGCGAGGTGCTTGGATGCGCTCATTGTTATGAGGTATTTGAACAAGCCCTATGCCAACGATTAAACCTAGAAAAATTTGATTATAAACAGGATCTAATGACAAATAAAAATTCTACCCCTACCTCTGATCAACTTCTGAAATTATCGAAAGATCTTCAAGAAGCTGTGATGGAAGAAAATTTCGAAAAAGCCGCCCTTTTACGAGATGAGATTAATAAACTAAAAAAAAATAAAAGCGAAAACTAGTTATGGATAATGATTTATCCTTTGCTGTCCCTTTTTCTAGCAGTGAGCTGTTATTCAACGGGATGAAAATTCATTTTCATCGCAATATTTCTGGCTATTTATTTCCCTCAAAAATAAATGAAGGTGATAAAGCTAAAGCCAGCGCTTTTATCTTATCTAATCTTAAGAATCAATTTGCTCAAAGCTCCACACTTGCGATGCCTATATCTCATGAAATTAAAGAATCTCTACCAGATATCTCCTCTGAAGTAACAGGCTGCATGATTGATAGTAAAAATTGTTTAAGTTTTTCTGTTTTTGACCAAGATCATCTTATTGTGACTTTGCACACCCATCAAACAGATCTAAAAAAACTACTTGAGCAAATAAAAAAAATAGAATTAGAACTTGGCAGCTCCTTTAACTTTGCAACCAGTAAAAAAATGGGTCTTTTGACCTCAACCCCCGAATTTTCGGGACTTGGGATCTCAATAGGGGCCTATTTATTTTGTCCAAGCTTAGAATTAATTTCGTCTCCAAATCCCCGTTTCGGTCTAGAATCTTATTGGCAACACGAAGGATTTTATCTTTTAAAAACCATTAATACGGTGAATGTAGAATTACCCCATCTTTTAAAAGAATTTTTAGAAACCATTAATCAGATCAAAGAACAAGCCAAAAAAGCTCAAGAAGCTTTACTAAAGCTGGACAAGGATAAAATCACCGATCAGGTCGCCAAATCGCTGGCTCTTTTAAAAGGGGCCTATCAACTCAACTATAAAGAGACCCTAAACCATCTTTTATCATTAAAGATGGGCTATCATTTAGACCTTTTAAACGGTATTAAATCAGATAGCTTCTTAAAACTTCTCCAACAAGCCCAAAAAGGTCATCTTTCAGCCTATTTCAAACAAAAAGAATCCTCAGATGATTGGTTACATGAAAGAGCGACATGGATCCGTAAAGAACTAGAAAACGTTGAATTGAATGTGAAATAAAAAAAACGGGAAAGTGATTTCCCGTTAGAATTTGAGACTTGATGGACTCGAACCATCGACCCTCTCATTAAAAGTGAGATGCTCTACCGACTGAGCTAAAGTCTCGATGTAATGTTGACCCCAAGGGGATTCGAACCCCTGTTATCAGAATGAAAATCTGGTGTCCTAGGCCGGGCTAGACGATGGGGCCATTTTCATTTTCGATGGCGACATCATACCCATAGCCTTGATTTTTATGCAAGATCACAAATCAAGACTAATATAGACCTTTTAGGGCTTAAAAAAAGACTACACCGTTTGATGCACAAATTCAAATAATTATTTATCAAACAGTCAAAATTTCCTTTTCACGTTGCACATAAAGTTGATCAATTTCTTTACAGGCATTGTCGGTCATATCCTGTACTTGCTTGATCATCTTTTTTTCCATGTCTTCGGTAACTTCCCCTTTTTCCTTCATGCTTTTTGCAAGTTCATTACTCTTGCGACGAATTTCCCTTATAGAAATTTTGGAATCTTCACCTTTTTTCTTAGCGATTTTCACAATCTCTTTACGGGTGGCTTCATCCATTGGAGGAATATTGATACGTACATGATGACCATCGACAATGGGCATCACATTTAAATTAGCTTTTTCAATGGCTTTAGCGATAGAGCCTGTTGTCGAAGCATCAAATGGGCTGATTAGGATCATTCTAGGCTCAGGAGTGGTGATATTTGCCAATTCCTTAATACGCATATTAGTCCCATAGACATCGACATGAACGCCATCTAACATGCCAGCGTTAGCCCGGTTAGTTCTCAAATTTTTAAGCTCTTGTTTGTAGTGATCTAGAGCTTGGTTCATTTTTTGTTTTACTTGCTCTTGAAAATTTGACATAGGATTTCTCTTAAAAAGACTTTTATTAAAACTAATTAATCTAAACAAAAAAAGGCAACCCTAAGGTTGCCTTTTTTTCATAACACTAGAGGAAAAAAGATTTATTCCCCGATAGTCCATCTCATAAAACGTTTAATTTTTAACGTTTTACCCTGTTTTTTTCCTTCTTCATGAAGAAGTTCAGAAATAGACAAAGCCCCGTTTTTAATAAACTTTTGATTAAGAAGGCAGACTTGATCATAAAAGGCTTTTAATTTCCCTTCGATGATTTTGTCAACAATAGCAGCAGGTTTTCCCGCTACTTGACTTGCAGCAATATCTTTTTCACGATTGATAACATCTTCTGGAACCTCGTTAGAATCAAGATAATCAGGAGATTCAGCCGCTATATGCATTGCAATCTCGCGAGCTAAGCCATCAAATCCATGGGCGCCTAAAATTTCGACTACACATAAGATTTTGCCACCCATATGAGAATACATACCATAGGAAGAATCCGCTGTTTTTTTCAAAACAGAAAGGCGCTTAACTTTGATATTTTCCCCTAAAGATTGCATAACAACGGCTCTATAAGCATCAAGGGTTAGGCTTGAATCGTGACTAGAGTGGATTTGCATGAAAGCTTCAAGATCGGCAGGATTTTTCTTTAGAGCTTCATCTAAAAGATGTTGAACTAAAGCTTTAAACTTGTCGTTTTGAGCCACAAAATCGGTTTCAGAATTAACTTCGATCATCGCTAGATGATGAGCATCTTCTTTAGCCGCTACAACGCCCTCTTTAGTCTCACGACCCTCTTTTTTCACAGCAGAGGCAATGCCAAGCTTACGGAGATGATCGATAGCTTTTTCCATATCGCCATTAGCGCTTTCTAAAGCTTCTTTGCATTTTCCCATGCCAACGCCAGTTCTTTCACGAAGAACTTTAATCATATCTGCAGTAATGGTTGCCATAAATTAAACGTCCTTTGATGGCTCGTCTTGTGCATCTAAAGAACCTTTAGCAGCATTGACGTGCATTTCGTTTTTCTTATCGATAACAGTTTGCGTAAGAGAGGTTAAAATAAGTTTAATGCTCTTTAGCGCATCGTCGTTACATGCAATGATGTAATCAATAGGATCTGGATCACAGTTGGTATCAACAAGAGCCATAATTGGGATACCTAGTTTTTTAGCCTCAGCAACTGCTAAGTGTTCTTTACTAGGATCAACCACAATAAGAAGACCTGGAAGTTTTCGCATAGCGCGAATACCAGAAAGGTTTCTATTAAGCTTTTCTTGCTCTTTACCTAACATGGAGAGTTCTTTTTTAGTCAGACCATCACCACCGGCTGAAATTTTCTTTTCAATACGCTCTAAAGAACGGACCGATTGTCTGATAGTTGTTAAGTTTGTAAGTGTTCCACCTAACCAACGCTCGGCGATATAGAATTCACCTGCAGCTTCTGCACATTCTTTAACAACGCTTTTAGCTTGTTTTTTTGTGCCGACAAATAGAATAGGTTTTCTTTTTGCTGTCATTTCTCTCACGACATCTTTTGCCATGCGAATTTGCTGAAGAGTTTTTGCAAGGTCGATAATGTAAATACCGTTGCGCTCTTCAAAAATGAAGCGTTTCATTTTTGGATTCCAGCGACGCTTTTGGTGACCAAAATGCGCACCGCTTTCGAGTAACTCTTTAATAGTTACATCAATTTGTGTTGTTTCTTGGAGGTCTGTACTCATGCCAAGCCTTGTCCCTTAATTTTTGACGACGGCATCTTTCTAACGAAAGATTTCGGTCTTGGTTAAAATTTATTTTTATTATTAGATCCTGTGATCTAAGAACGAGGAAGATTTTAGCATAGATACACCCCCTTGACAAGAGGGAAAAGAAAAAAGCGCCTGGTCAGAATCGAACTGACGCTAGTAGCTTGGAAGGCTACAGTTCTACCATTGAACTACAGGCGCAATGAATAATTGCTCTTAAAATCTACTAAAATCCCCTATTATTGACAATCTCTAATCTGTTAAAAAATTAATTTAAAATACGACTCGGCTTAGCCGACAGATTTTTCGACTATAGAAAGGAGTTCGGGGGTCGCTATATAAACTTGCTCATGAAGCCATAGGAGATTTTTACTCAGATATTCGTGGGCTATTTCATTTCTAGGGTCCTTTAATTTACGCAGTTTAATCTTGAGGATCAAAACGATGTATGGTGGTCTTGATAGATTGTTTTTTAATCAAACCCAATAAGGTGGTTTTTGACTCGTAATAAAACCAAAAGGGTCGTATTTTGATATTTTGACAAAAGGGTTGTTTTTACCCATGAACCTTGAATATAAATTAAAAAAAGTTCTTTTGCTTTATGGGTTTTTGTTATTCTTCATCCTGGTAAGGGTTTGGTTTTTATCTGTTATTAACTATGAAAAGATGCAAAAGCTTTCGGTTTTACCAAGAAGAAAGACTTTTTCTGTAGCCCCTTCAAGAGGATTAATCACCGACTCTAGACACGTCTTCTTAGCCTGTAATAAAAAAAGATTTGATATTGGTATTTGTTATCAAGATATCAAACAGATCCCTTCTTTTGAGACCTATGTAGAAAATGGAAAGAAAATAAAATTCCCTAAACGGAAAACTTATATTCAAGATTTAGCAGCTCTTTTAGAAGAGCATACTCAAATGAGCAAGGAAGATATTGAAGATTTTATTTACGCAAAAGCGGCTCTTTTTCAAGATGCTACTGTTACTCTTGAAGAAAATATCAGTGAAAAAAGCTATCACAGACTCAAACTTGAAGAAAAAGACTGGCCCGGGCTAAAAATTAAAATTTCCTCTTCCCGCTTTTATCCAAACCAAAAATTAGCCTGCCATGTCGTAGGACATGTAGGGCCCATTGATTCTTTAACCTATAAAAAAGTCTCTTTAGAAAAAAAGATTCTAAAAGACTATATCGAAGAGAGGGAAAAAGGACTAACCCCACCATTGCCCAAAGGATTTAATAGTCCTTTTGATGTAAGGGAGCGCTATAACGAACTTTGTTTAAAAAACTATGATCTTCAGGATATGGTTGGAAAAGAAGGGATTGAAAAAACCTATGATGAAAAATTAAGAGGCTCTTGCGGAAAGCGAAAGGTAGAGGTGACCCGTCTTGGGCAGATTGTCTCAGAATTACCAGGCTCCTATCAAAAACAAAAACCCTCTCACGTGCAATTATCTTTAGACTTGAGTTTGCAAGAAAAAGCGGAAATGCTTCTTGCAGAAAGAGAATCTAATGACGAGTTATTCCCCAAAGGTGGCGCTTGTGTAGTATTGGATTTAAAAACATCACAAGTATTAGCAATAGCTTCTTATCCCCGTTATAATCCCCAAGATTTTATCGATAAAAAAATGGATAAAATTCACAAATGGTCCGAATCAGATACTTATCTAAGACACTTATATCAAGGCATTAAAAATATTGAAAAAGAAAAGTTCTCATCTAAAGAGGGCTTTTATGAAAGCTGTCAAAGGCTAAGCTTTGATAATTTTTTAACCCGTCTTATTTCGGAAAACTCAAGCTGCTTAGAAAAATTACAAAAAATCTCCTCTGTTAAAGAGGCCTATTTGATCGTGGACGGTTTTGAAAAACTATCTGAAAAATTTGGTTATATAGATCCTCTTTTGCTTATAAAAGAATTAGAAAATTCTGAAAATCAAGACGAAGAGACTCTCTCTCTCTATCAACCTTTAAAAAAGGCTTTTAAAAATCTTGATGACCCTCTTTTGTTTTTAGATATCTTAAGATTGCAAATTGATCCTAAAAAAATTCGGACCTCCTCTTTAGAGTATCTAGATCAATTAAAGCTTTCAGAGTTTTTCTTTTTACATCAGGAGCTCAATCAAATTAATGCAAAGCTTGAAAAACAGCTCTTGCACCCTTTTGAAAAAGTCCTTTTTGAATCGTGGAAAAAAACAGAGTTTAAAGCTTTTCTAAAACAGAAAAGAGCTGAGGAACATAAATCCAAAAGCTACGCTCGCCCCTTCACCGATTATCTAATCCAAGAAAAGAAAAAACAATTTAACCAGTTTTTGAACCGATATAAAAAATATATCTGTGCCTATTTATTCAATAAAATTCCTAAACTTAAAAATGAAATTATATTTCTTGAGCCCTATTTAGAAAAAATAGCAAAAGACCCGGCTGTTATTTCCTGGAAAAAAGCTACTATTAACTTAAGCCTTCAAGATACGGCTGATTTTATGGGCTCTTTTAGACCTTTTAGTGAACTCTCCCGTCCCCTTTTAGGTTCTTATAGAAAACTTTTAGAAAAGAAAAATCACTTAGAAAAGCACTTAGCCTTGGCTTTTTATCCTAAATATAAACTGGGCTATTTAAGATCTAATGCTTACCGATTTGTTGCCCCTCAAGGCTCTGTCTTTAAAGTAGCTGTGGCCTATCAAGCTCTTAAAGAAAAGTTTGAAGGGCATGGAAAAAAACTTCCTCTAATTCACGACATGCTCAGCCCTGATTCAAAAAATACTAAAGAGCAAATCTTAGGTTATGATGAATCCAAACATCCTATTCGTAGGTGGCATAAAGGGGGGTTATTACCCCGTTCTTCCCATAGCGGTATTGGGCTTGTTGATCTGGTCTCTGCTCTTGAGCAATCCTCTAATATTTATTTTTCCCTTTTGGGCTCAGATTTTATTGAAGATCCTTTAAATCTTTTAGAGATTGCTAAAAGAATGGGTCTTGGCCAAAAAACAGGGATCGATCTTCCCTATGAGCAAAAGGGAAAACTTCCTGAAGATTTAAAAACTAATAAAACAGGCCTTTATGCGTTTGCCATCGGTCAGCATGAACTTTTATCCACCCCCCTTCAAACGACCTTAATGATTTCTAGTCTATTTAATAATGGACAAGTGATGAAACCGCAAATTGTCAAATATGTTCATGAAGAAAAAAAATCAAGCAGCGATCTTTTTTCCTGTTATGAATCAGGAGCCTATAGCGAAGCCTTGGGCCACTTGGGCTGTTATTTTCCATTATTTACCGAAATCCTTGATGAAGACATCAATACCCATACCTTTTCATTAAAACCGGTTATTAGCAGCAGCTATCTAGTAAATAAAAAAATTCTTGATCCAATAACTAAAGGGCTAGACAAAGTCGTTTGGGGAGAAAAAGGGACGGCAAGACCTCAGGCTGTAGCCGGACTCATTGGCTCTTCTGAAATGAATCAATATATGCAACTCAAACACCAAATGATTGGTAAAACAGGCACCGCTGAACAAAAAATTTTTGACACCCTGGACGTCAGCTCTAAGGCACGGATGCTCAATCACATCTGGTTTGCAGCTATTAGTTTTAGTGATGAATCGCAAAAAGAGCCAGAGCTTGCTATCTGCATATATCTTAAAGATGGTAAACTTGGGGGTAAAGAAGCTGCTCCAATAGCAGCTAGACTTATTCAACACTTTAAACAACAAAAATTATGATAGATACCATTAGCCCAAGCACCCTTTATGAATGGCTTAAAAAAGAAGAGGTATGCCTCATCGATGTAAGAGAGAAAGAAGAATATGAATTAGCGCATATTAATCCCTGCACTCTTGTTCCCCTTTCAAGTTTCAATATTTCTCAATTACCTGAAAGTGAAAAACCCTATGTCATCTATTGTAGATCAGGAAAAAGGAGCGGCTATATACTTGGGCTTATAAAAAATCTAAATCCCTCACTTACTGTTTATAACTTAGAAGGTGGAATATTAGATTGGATCCATCTTGGCTTGCCCGTTCAAAAATAAGTTTATTGTTTTCTAAGATTAAGCCATTTTTCTTCATTCTGATCTCAAGCTTTCTTGACATTCAAGACCGCAAAGACCGAGAATGCAAAAAAACGCCCTTTTGATTTTTCATGGATAAAACTCTTTTTTCCTATACCCGACAATTTCTTTCAGGAACTTTATTGTCCCGATTAAGCGGTTTTTTTCGCGATGTATCTATGGCTTTTGCTTTTGGAGATATTGCAGAAGTGGCCTCTTTGATACTAGCTTATAGACTTTGTATGCTCTTAAGAAGAATTTTGGGAGAAGGTTCTATGCAAAGTGCTTTTATCCCCGGTTATCAAACCATTAAAGAAAAAGACAACGTCCAAGCGCTTGCTTTTTTTAAACATATTTTATGGAGATGGCTTGTAGGAGTAAGCGGTTTATGTCTGGTGCTAGGACTTTTATTTTTTTATTTGAAACCCTTTTTTAATAGCGAATGGAGCCAAGTTATCGATTTAGTAGTTCGGCTATTACCTTCTTTAATTTGTATTATCGGCTACACAATCTTTCAGGCTTTTTTACAGTGCCATGGTAAATATTTTACCGCCTCCTTAGCTCCTACTGTTTCCAATTTATCTTGGGGTATTGGTTGTATTTTACTCCGAGGTTTAGATCCTTTCATCGCGATGCAAAAAGCCAGTATTTTTATTTGTGTCGGACTTTTATTGCAGTGGCTTGTCCTTTTTCCTGAAACAAATAAACTTCTACCAAAAGGATTTTTCAAAAACATTCCAAAAAAAAATTGACACTTCTAGTTATGGATTCAATTTTTTTCAGGCGGTTGCCTTAGCGGCCATAGGAATTAGTGCCACTCAAATCAATTCCGCTCTTGATGGTATTTTTGCCAAATTCGCCGATCCTAAAGGGCCTATTCATTTATGGTTTTCCATAAGAATCCAGCAGCTTCCTTTAGCTCTTTTATCGATCGGTCTTATTTCTGCCGCCTCTCCCAAGCTTTGTCAATTGATAGCGACTGATAAAAAAGAAGAAGCTAAAGAGCTTTGCTCCTCTGTAGCTTCTAAGCTATCTATTATGATGATGTTTATTACCTGTGGAATTATTTGCGTAGGCGATCAAATTATTCGCCTCCTTTTTCAACATGGTCTTTTTTCAGAATCGGCTACCTTCCAAACCCATTTTTGTTTGATTGCCTATATGATAGGTCTTGTTCCAACAAGCCTTGCTACGATCTACGCCTCATTTTTTTATGCGATGAAAGACTATAAAAAACCCTCAATAGCTTCTGTCTATTGCTTAATTGCCAATCTTATTTTAAATGCGCTCATGGTTTTTGTTTTTCATTGGGGGTCCTGGAGCGTAGCTGCCTCCACAAGCCTTTGCAGCTTTTTTAATGCCTATCTTTTAAAAAGATCGCTAGCAACCCATGACCTTTTTACTGCAAGACCTGTTTATAAAACCCTTTGTCCCTATATTAGCGCTTTAATGGCGATGAGCTTTATGTTTATCTTAAAACCATTTATTCCTGTTCTGAATCCTCTTGCCCATTTAAGTGTTTTATCTCTTTGTTATTTGACCTTGTATGCACTCATTTGTAAAATTATGCGTTATAACGATCCTTTTGAGCTTGTCAGTGCGTTTATTCCAGTTAAATCACAACCTGTAGCTTGATGATTGCAATGAATGTTGAAAAAGCGGCCCTATTTATTATCTCCACTCTTCAAAAAAAAGGATTTGAGGCCTTTTATGTAGGAGGCTGTGTTAGAGATAAACTTCTAGAGCTTCCCATTAATGATATCGATATTGCCACAAATGCCAGTTGTGAACAGATCAAATCCCTGTTTGAAAAAACCATTCCTGTTGGGATTTTATTTGGAATTATTATTGTGGTCATCGAAGGCCATAATTTTGAAGTAGCTACTTTTAGACAAGATCTTGAATATGCTGATGGCCGCCATCCTCAGGGGATCATTCCAACTACGATTGAAGAGGATGTAAAAAGGAGAGATTTTACCATAAACGGTCTCTATTTTGATCCAATCACAAGTAACATATATGATCTTGTTGGAGGAAAAGCTGACATTCGAAATCGGCTATTAAAAGCTATTGGGGATCCTAATAAACGCTTTCAAGAAGATCGCCTCCGTTTAATAAGAGCTTGTCGTTATGCAGCTGTTTTAAAACTCACACTAGAACCTCATACACAAGAGGCCATTATAAATAATGCTCCTTTTGTCAAAGAGGGTATTTCTATTGAAAGAGTTTTACAAGAGCTTGAAAAGATGCAGGCCAAAAAAGCTTTAGCTCAAGGCCTTGAATTGATGAGAAGACTTGGTCTTCTAAAACCTTTATTTGGGCAGCTGGCTTTAGTCGATGATAAAATTCTGTCTCAAAGAATTTTAAAAATAGGTTCTATAAAACCTTTTTCTCCCCTTGTTTTTAGTCTTATGGTTCTTTTTGATGTCAAAACACAAAAAGAGCTTGAGGCCCTTTGTGAGTTTTTTAAAATGTCTAAAGAGGCCTTAAAAACAGGGATTACGGTTCTTAAATGGCATGATCATCCTGCCCTAACCCGTTTAGAACTTGCAGAATTACTCAGTCAAAAAGAGGCTCCTGTTTTTATTCAAAGACAAAGCCTTGAAGAAAAAAATCCCGCTTTATTTATTGAATCGATGAAAACCTTTGAACAGACTCTTCAGCCTGTTATTGCACGTATTTTGGAAAAAACTCCTATTATTACGGCCACAGACTTAATCGAAAAAGGGGTCCCTAAAGGGCCCCGGATCAAAGCTCTTATGACAAAAGCCATGGAGCTTTTAGCAAATGCTCCTCAAAAAAGCAAAGAAGACATTTTAGATTTTTTAAAAAATGAGCTTTAATCCTCTAAAGTCAGATAAAAATAAAAAGGATATTTTTTTTTGAGATGAGGACTGGAATAGAGGGTTTCTGCCTTAAACCTATATAATTTTTTTTGACCCTCTTTAGTATCATAAATTTTTAAAAAAGATACCCTCTCAGTGCTTTTTACATGGAGTCTTAAATCTTCAAAGTAAAGATCGCGTTTATCCTTAAAAATAACTTCACCCTCTTTGGCTTTTTTAATCCATTCAGGGCCTTCATAAACAGCTTTTTCACGTAGTTCACACTGGCGATGCTCGAAATCGTGAGCTAAAAGAAGATAGGCGGCCTGATTTTTTAAATGCTGCAGCTTTTGGGCGTTTTTGGGAATAAACGGCAATAAACATAACGAAAGGAGCGCTAAGGCAATCAAAACCTCAAGAATTAGCCAAGGTTTTTTTTTACATTTTGACCAAGTTGCCATTATAGGGTATCCTTTTAGCTCAAGCATCGAGGCTAACGTTTATGGAGTTTAATGGTCGGGGATTTTATAACACTTTGCTCTTTTCCTCTAGTGAAGTAAAACAAAAGTGGCAAATTGAAGATTATTCTATACCCTCAACAAGTCAGCTATTAGAAAGGCTAAAAAAACTTGGTATCCATCTAGATAACGCCTCTTTAAAAGGCTATATGGATAATGCCGAATCTCCAGAAGACCTTACCGATATTTTATGTCCAGAAGATGAAGGTCATCCAGACTATGAAAAAGCTTACCTTCTCATCTTTGAGCTGTGGAAACGGTTGCTGCCTGATAAAGAAACACTCTCTATTTTTTGCGATAAACTCGATCACCTAATACACGCCTATGATTCAGGAGAACCTGTTGCCGATGAGGTTGTTAAAGCGCTTAATGATCTTCTCAAACTTTTAGAATCCTATAATTCTAGTGGTCTATCACAAAAAGAGTCCTATGAAACCTTTTCCAGCTATCTTGCCCAAGATCTAGAGGTCTTTATTTACGATTTTTTATGCGATTTGATGGAAGCAGGAGAAAAAACCCTCGATTTTGAGCTCATTTTTGGTTTTTATGATTTTCTT
>CAIPRZ010000137.1 GCA_903867585.1 uncultured Chlamydiae bacterium | reverse complement strand
TTTTTTAAAAAAATTACCAAGTCTAGGTCAGCTTAATCTTTCTAGATTTAAACCTTGATAAAAGGGTAATATCTTCGCAAACCCGATAGGTATTTATGTTTAGTTCAGAGAAAATCCGTAATATTGCCATTATTGCCCACATTGACCATGGAAAAACCACCATGCTAGATGCCCTTCTTCGCCAGTCTAATGTCTTCCGCGACAATGAAAAAACTGAAGATCGAATGATGGATAGCTACGACCAGGAAAAAGAGCGTGGTATTACCATTTTTGCTAAACATACAAGCGTCTTCTTTGAAGATTATAAAATTAACATTATTGATACCCCAGGACATGCTGACTTTTCTGCGGAAGTAGAAAGAGTTCTTGGAATGGTAAACTCTGTATTACTTCTTGTGGATGCCCAAGAAGGTCCTATGCCTCAGACCCGTTTCGTATTGTCCCTTGCTCTTAAAATGGGACTATGCCCGATCGTGGTTTTAAATAAAATTGATAGACCCTATGCTGATCCAGACAAAGCCTTAAATCTTACTTTTGATCTTTTTGTGGAGCTTGGAGCTAATGATGAGCAGCTTGATTTCTCTATCTGCTACGCTTCTGGACTTTCTGGTTTTGCGACAAAAGAGATCAAAGATCCACGCGTGGATATGAGACCTTTATTTGAAATGATCATCGATAAAGTTCCAGCCCCTCCAGGACGCCCTGATATGCCATTTTTAATGCAGGCTGCAACTTTAAGCTATGACACCTATCTAGGACGTCAAGCATGCGGACGCATTTTAGAAGGGACCATCACTAAAGGACAGCTTTTTACCCGTATTGATAAAGACGGTAAACAGACTCAGCATAAAGCTGTAAAAATCGAAGGACATCTTGGTCTTAAAAAGGTGGAAATGGAATCTGCAGCTTGCGGTGATATCGTTTCTATTTCTGGAGCCCCTGATTCGATGATTGGTGACACTCTTTGTGATCCTGCCCATATCGTTCAGCTTCCTCCGATTAACATGGCAGAACCTACGATGTCTGTAGAAATTTCTGTAAACAATGGTCCATTTGTTGGAAAAGATGGAAAGCATGTGACCATGAATAAAATCAGAGAACGTCTAGAACATGAAAGAAAAGCCAATATTTCCTTAAAAATTGAAGAAGTAGCTAGCCGTGATGATGCGATAAGAGTTTGTGGTCGTGGTGAACTTCACCTTTCAGTGCTTATCGAAGCCATGAGAAGAGAAAACTTCGAATTTGTTATTTCTCGCCCTAAAGTTATTTTAAAAACCGTCAATGGCGTGGTTCAAGAACCGGTAGAGCGCGTTCATATCGAAGTTCCTCAAGAATTTTCTGGCGGAGTCATTCAAGAACTTTCTCTACGTAAAGGGGAAATGCAATCTTTAGACACAAACGAGCACGGTATCACCACCCTTATTTTCCATATCCCAACACGTGGACTTATGGGATATCGTAATGAGTTTTTAACACTTACTCGCGGTCTTGGTATTTTAACCTCCAACTTCTTAGAATATGCGCCTTTAAAAGGTGATATTCCAAGTAGACCTAAAGGGACACTTATCTCAAATATGGCTGGTAAATCGACCGCTTACTCTTGCTATGGTATCCAAGAGCGTGGAACGCTCTTTGTTAACCCAGGTGATGAGGTCTATGAAGGGATGATTGTAGGTGAACACAATCGTGAAAACGATCTTATTGTTAACGTTGTAAAAGGTAAGCAGCTAACAAACGTTAGAGCATCTGGAAGTGATGAGAATATTATTCTAACACCTCCTAGAACCTTCACGCTTGAGCAAGCGATTGACTTTGTGGAAGATGATGAACTTGTAGAAATTACACCTCATTTTATCCGTTTAAGAAAACGCTTCCTCTTAGAGCATGAACGCAAAAAGAAGTAGTCCTTTAACTGAAAAAACAAGCCCTTTGATGTTTGATCGTATCGCTTCAAGATACGACAAACTCAATAGGGTGATGACTTTTGGTCTAGATAAATCTTGGCGCCAAAAAATCTCAGCCTTTATGCCAACATCCATCACTCATTGGCTTGATGCAGCCACTGGCACTGGTGATCAAATCCTATTTTGCTTAAATCAAAACCTCCCCCATCAAAAAATTACCGGCATTGATCTTTCTTCCAATATGCTTGATCTTGCTAAAGCTAAACTTGAAGCTTTTCCCCAGGTTGATTTAAAGCTGGCATCTATTACAGATATTCCTCTTCAAGAGAATGAGTGTGATGTCATCACCTGCTCTTTTGGTATCCGAAATGTAGATCCCTTTACAGATGCTTTAGATGAATTTTTTAGAGTTTTAAAATCGGGCGGATCTATCCTCATTTTAGAATCCTCAAGACCTGACAACGCTTTTATACGAATGGGTCATTTTCTTTATATGAAGTATATGTTGCCTCTTTTAGCCAGATTTTTTGGCACCGAACCTGAGGCCTATTCTTATTTAGCAAAAACTACTTCAAAATTTCCATGCGGTGAGGCTTTTTGTACTATTTTAAAAAGTAGAGGATTTATTGAGGTAAAAGGTATACCGATGAGTTTTGGTAGCGTTACCTTATATCATGCAAAAAAGCCGTAAGATAAAATTTTGTGTAGGCCAAAAGGTTTTTGAAACCACCCTTACAAAAAGCCAAATTGCAAAGTTTGATAAAGACTTATTCTTTGATTGTTTCCCAGAGCTTTATTTTAAAGCCAAAAAAGCCTCTTATGAAATTTATGCTAAAGGGGCTGTTTTAATATCTAATGCCTATGAATCGATAAAAGGTCCTAAAGAACTCCTTTTTTTTGTTTCAGGTTCTTTAGGAGCTGAAAAAGATTGGAAAGATTTAGGCTCTATTTTTGGTTTTATTCCTAAAGAATGGATCATAAAATCTGCGCATGGAACTATTTTATATTCTTTAGATCTTCCAAGTATTTATATACCCCTAGAAAAGTGTCCTCAGTTACCGCTTGAAACCACTCATGAACAAGTTAGATCTGGAATTTTAGAAATTCAAAAAGCCATCAATGAAGATAAAATTGCTAAATGTATTTTTGCTAAAGTTAAAAGCCTCCCATTCCAAAAGCCTTTTCAATTAAATACTCTTATTGAGCATCCCTCTTCCGGCACCAAATATTATATTCGCTTCTCCCCTTTAATAGCTTTTTGTAGCCTAACCCCAGAATGGATTTATAAAAGACTTAATAAACAGCTACATATTGATGCTATTGCAGGTACTGCTTTAAAAAAAAACAAAAGCGATCTTGAAAGCGATAAAATCAAACAAGAATTTTTGTTTGTAAAACAAGATATCTTAGAGTCGATCCAAGACTTTGTAAAAGAAGGATCTTTTCATAAAGAGGATGATTATTTAACTCATCATAACGTTATTCACCGCTGTAATACCTTTAATGGAGAGCTTAAAAAAAATTATGAAGATAGTGATCTTATTAATAAGCTTCACCCCACAAGCGCCATTTCTGGCTATCCTAAAATAGAGGCCAAAAAAATCTATTCCTATTTTGAAAATTTCCAACGGGGTTACTACGCCTCCCCTATTGGATTTTATAACCAAAATAAAGCCTACCTAGCTGTTGCCATTAGAAGCATGCTTTTAACTGAAGATAGAGCCTACCTGTTTGCAGGCGCTGGAATTACTAAAGAATCTCATCTTGATCATGAAGCTTTAGAATTAGATCAAAAATTAAATCTTATGAAATCCTTGTTAATAAATTAATTATAGTTTTTAAAAGATAACTTATTTAAAGTAATTGAAATTTTCTAGCTAATCAATTTTTTAAATAATTACACATAATGATTCCTCCAAATAGACCTCTTATTGATCAAATTCAAGCTTTTGATGCTTTACTCGATTTACCTAATGAAAATAAGGCTCCTATAACCGAGCTTGCTAATAGAATCATGCAGGGCATAAAAAATAGAGCGTTTTCTAATCGATTAGATTTCACTAATTTGCGTGCAGTAATTAGCCATATCGAACAGGCCAAATCCAAAACTGAATCAGGACTTGTGGAACGTATAACAAGTATTTTTACAGGGCCTGATTTACTTCAAGTACTTAGCCAAACACAAAGTATCCTAAAAATTGAGACTTTTAAATCTGCAGTTTGTACTGGTGAGCTGCAAGTAATTCAAGAACTTCTTGAAACTGTTCCTATTTCTGAAGAAGATAGAAACTGGGCTGTTAGAAAAGCTAGCCAGCAGGGTTATTTTGCTGTTGTTGAAACTCTTTTTGCTGACGGGGCTACTATTTCAGAAGATGCCAGAGGGTGGGCTATTAGAGAATCTTCTGAAAATGGTCATTTAGCTATTATTCAAGTTCTTCTTGCAAAAGGAGATCCTATTTCTGAAAAAAATAGGGGCCTGGCTA
>CAIPRZ010000136.1 GCA_903867585.1 uncultured Chlamydiae bacterium | reverse complement strand
ATCAATTTTAGGACCCTTATTTTGACGTCAAAAGCTAAAATAAGGGTGCTTATATTATAAGTAGCTTAAAGTTTAGGTTCTACTTTAATAAAATTTAATTTTAAACCACCACTAGCTAAGGGATGATTTTCTAGAATATTAAAGGGTAGGGGTGATTTTAATTGTTCGTGTTCAAGAAGAATAAAAATTTCAGGTTTAGATTTTAAACGGGTTAAAAATCTATGAAGATCATGAAAGAAATTTGATTGAACTTTGAGTCTTTTACCGAATGGGGGATTAGTAATTATAAGATCGATCTTCTCATCGATAAAATTAGAAGCTAAATCTATCCGTTTTAATTTGATATAGGATTCAAGAGAGGCATGCTTGATATTAGCCTCAGCTGATTTTATGGCTTCTGGATCTTTATCAAAAGCTATACATTGAAAAGGGGTCTTGTGCATGCCATGGAGTGTTTTAGCTTCTTCAAAAAGTTCAGGATTGTAATCCTTAAAGTTTTGAAATCCAAAATGTGGACGATAAAAGCCAGAAGGGATCGATAATTTTTGCAAAGCCGCTTCAATAGCAATAGTTCCAGACCCACAACAAGGATCACAGATCATATGAGCTTTTTCTACGTTAGCGATTTTACACATCACAGCTGCTAAGGTCTCTTGCAAGGGAGCCTCTACAGAATCGGTTCTCCAGCCCCGTTTAAATAGAGGAGGATTAGAGGTGTCGATCGATAAAACACCAATTTTATCATCTAAATAACAATGGATTTGTATATCAGGATCTTTAGTCTCAACGTTGGGTCTTTGACCTGTTTTTTTTCTAAGTCTATCGCAAATAGCATCTTTTATAAGCTGTATTCCATAAAGAGAAGATTTAAATTCTTTATGATGAATAGCTGCATCAATTGAAAAAGTTTGAGAAGGGGAAATGTAATTTTCCCATGGGAAATTAAGACTCTCTTGGTAAAGGTCTTGAGCCTGATAAACCTTAATAGATTTTAGTGGCATTAAAACTCGTGTCGCAAATCGGAGATAGTAATTAAGAACATACATGGCCTTAATATCAGCATCTACAAAAATACCTCTAAATCCAAGTGAGGTTTTGGTATAACCGAGTTGATGAATCTCTTTTTCAAGATAGGGTTCAAGATGAGCTGCACAGGTAACAAAATAGCGCATAGTTAGTTGTGGTAAAATAAAATCACATCCCCATCTTGTACAAGATATTCTTTGCCTTCCATTCTAGCTTTTCCCTGATCTTTAGCATGTGCCCGTGTTCCACAGGTCACAAAATCATTAAAGCTTACAACTTCTGCTCTAATAAAACCTTTTTCAATGTCACTATGAATTTTACCAGCAGCTACCGGTGCTTTAGCATTAGCATGAACAGTCCAGGCCCTTGTTTCTATATCACCTGTGGTTAAAAAGGTAATAAGACCCAAAATTTTAAAACTTTCTTTAATTAAGCGGTTAAGACCTGTGTCTTCAAGGCCAAGGGAGGCTAAAAATTCTTGAGCTTCTTGTTTATCTAACTGAGCAAGTTCTTCTTCAAGTTTTGCACAAAGTACAATGACTGAGCTTTTCTCTTTTTTAGCATATTCTTTGACCTGCTCTACGTATGAATTAGATAATGTTGCTAAAGCCTCTTCATCGACGTTACAAGCATAAAGCACTTTTTTAGAAGTGATCATCGGATAAATTTTGATGGACTCTTTTTCTTCATCGGTTAAATCAACCGATCTTGCGGGAAGTCCTTGGTTAAGGGCTTCAAAGATTTTTTTAAGAGTATCGACTGTAGTTTGGAGCTCTTTTTTACTTTTAAGTTGTTTTTCTAAACGGGCGATAACATTTTCTATCATCTGAAGATCGGATAAGACAAGCTCAGTGTTGATAATTTCAATATCATCGATAGGATTAATTTTCCCTGAAACGTGAATAATATTAGGATCATCAAAACAGCGAACAACATGGACGATGGCATCGGTTTCACGAATATTGGCTAAAAACTGATTTCCTAATCCCTCACCTTGTGAGGCCCCTTTAACAAGACCGGCGATATCGACAAAGGTCACTTGAGCTGGGATGATTTGTTTACTTTTAGATAATTTCGATAAAACACCAAGCCGTGAATCTTCAAGCGGAACGATACCCACATTAGGTTCAATAGTACAAAAAGGATAGTTGGCTGCTTGAGCCCCTTTTTTTGTTAGTGCATTGAAAAGGGTAGACTTACCTACGTTTGGAAGTCCTACGATGCCACAAGAGAGATTAGACATAGCTTTTATTATTTAAAAATTGGTGAAGAAGTTCAGGGTTAGCTTTCAATTTATCCAAACAGATTGCCTGATCAAGTGAAAAAGATCCACTTTGAATCCTTTGAAGACCCGATAAATGACCATGGCAAGAAAGCTTTTTCCCAAGATCGTGAGCAAGTGAGCGAATATAGGTCCCTTTAGAACAGTCAACTTTTAGTTTTACTAAAGGATATTCATAGCCTAAAAGATCTATATTCATCTCAACAGGCTGTGATTTTAGTTCTACTGTTTTCCCAGCTCTTGCCGCATCACAAGCTTTTACCCCACCTACTTTTTTAGCTGAAAATTGGGGAGGTGTTTGTAAAGTTTCCCCCTGAAAGGCTTCAAGCGCTGTCTTTATTTCATCTAAAGTTGGAATGTAGGAAGAGGCTTCGACAAGGGTGCCTTCTGCATCATAGGTTGTTGTTGAAGAGCCAAGAGTTATTTGGGCGACATAGGCTTTACGAGCTCCTAAAAAAGAATCAGAGAGCCTTGTAAATTTCTTTCCGACCAAGCAGACAAGAAGACCGGTGGCTAACGGGTCTAGGGTTCCACAATGGCCTATTTTTTGGATTCCAGTGAGTCTTCTAAGCGCAGCGATTACCCCAAAAGAGGTAATATTTAGGGGTTTGTCAATGAGTAAAACGCCCTCGAGCGGTTGCGAAGCCATAGGATTTATTCGGTGTGCCTTGAATGTTTTTCAATATCGATTTGCTTCAAAAGATCATCGATACGCTGATGCTTTTCAAGAGTATCATCGAGTTTAAAAGTAAGCTGTGGGAAATATTTTAAAACAACTTTTTTTGACGCCGTCATAGCAATAAATCCGGCTGCATCTTGCAGAAGTTTTAAAGCTATAAGCTTATCTTTTTCAGGCCCGATAAGGCTAAAAAAAACTTTAGCAGTCTTTAAATCAGAAGATACCTCAACGCGAGTTATCGTGATGAGTCCAGGAAGGCGAGGATCTTTAACCTCGCGCATCACTACTTCTGCAATCACTTCAACAAGCAAAGAATTAACTCTTTCATTGCGACGTGTCATAGTTTATAGCTCCTGTTCTAGATAAATAATATCAAAGCCTTCGATGATATCGCCGTCTTTGAATTCATTATATCCTTGAAGGACAATACCACATTCTTGGCCTTTTGTCGCTTCACGAACATCGTCTTTAACCCGCTTTAAAGAGGAGATGTGTCCTTTCCAGATCACTTCATTTTCACGATAGACACGGACTTGGTTATTACGCTTAATGCTACCTTCTGTCACTTGGCAACCAGCTATGGTTCCAAGAGCTGACGCTTTAAAGACCGCTTTAATAAGAGCTTTACCAGAAATCTCTTCTTTAGCGATTTTATCAAGCTGGGCTTTCATTAAAAGTTTTACCTCATCAACCACATGGTAAATTACATCTTGCATGATCACTTTAACATGTTTTTCTTTAATCAGAGGTTCTGCATGGGATTCAATATCAGTATGGAAGCCGATAATAGCTGCTTTTGATGCATTAGCTAAAGCTACATCAGATTCCGATATTTCACCCACAGAGGCTGAAATGAACATAAGTTCAACTTTATTTGTTACAATCTTTGTTAAAGAAGTTTTTAAAGCTTCCAGAGATCCTTGAACGTCCGCTTTTAAAATCACGGGAAGGATTTTCTTAACCCCTTCAGAAGAATTAGCAAGCATACTTTCAATCGATCCGCGCTTGGTCTGCATAGCCAACTGGCGAGTACCAAGAGCCCGTTTTTCAGACAGCTCTTTAGCTTCTTTTTCATTTTTAACAACAACAAATTCAGAGCCAGCAGAAGGTAGTCCAGAAAGACCTGTAATTTTTACAGGACTTGAAGGAGCAGCTAATTCAACTTGCTGACCATGATCATTCATCATAGTTTTAATTTTTGCAAAATGCTCACCGATAACCACGGAATCACCGATTTTAAGGGTACCATTTTGGATAAGCAAGGTTGTAACAGCGCCAAGACCTTTATGCATCTCTGATTCAATAACAGTACCACGAGCTCTCATCGTAGGATCAGCTTTGAGTTCAAGAATTTCTGATTGAAGCGCAAGCATTTCTAAAAGTTCTGAAATACCGGTTTTATTAACACTAGAGCAAGGCACGGTAATAGTGGTTCCACCCCAGGCTTCAGGCAGCAAATCTTGATCAGCAAGTTGTCTATAAACGTTATCAAGATTAAAGTTAGGTTTATCTGATTTTGTAATAGCAACGACAACAGGACACTCAGCCGCTCTTGCTTGAGATAAAGCTTCAAGAGTTTGAGGTTTGATCCCTTCATCACCTGCAATTACTAATACAACGATATCGGTAATATCTGCACCACGGGCTCTCATTTCATTGAAAGCTTCGTGACCTGGAGTATCTAAGATCGTAAGAAGGCCATGATTTGTTGTGCACTGGAAAGCTCCAATGTGTTGAGTAATAGCTCCTGATTCACCAGCTGCGATGTTGGATTTACGAATCGCATCGACAAGTGAGGTTTTACCATGGTCAACATGTCCCATAAAGGCCACAACAGGGGCTCTTAAAATAAGATTTTCAGGTAAAGAGTCTACAATTTCTTGCTTAATGGTTTTATCAGTAATTTTGATACGATCTTCTTCTTTAGTGTCGATCGTAATATCGCAATCAAATTCTGTTCCTAAAAGCTGAATAGTTGTTTCGTCTTCAAGGAAATCGTTAAGAGTGATCATAACGCCTTGCATAAAGAGTTTAGCAATCAATTGAGAAGCTTTTAGCTTCATCATAGAGGCTAAATCTTTAACTGTAATAGGAACGCGTACATCTAATTTTTTAGGTCTGATGATTTCAGATTCATCTTGCGCTGATGATTTTTGTTTGAAGGTCCTTTTTTTGCGCCATGAATCTTGATCATCATTGCGAAGACCTAGGCGATCTTGATTATTAAATGAACGTTTGTCGTCGGTTCTTTTTTTAGTCGCTGAATCTTTTTGATCTTTAGAAAAAACTTTTTTTGTTTTCGTTCCCATCTCTTGATCAAGAACTCTTGAAGGAGTTTTCTTTTCAGAAGGAGGGAGCGTTGCAGGAACCGGTCTAAATCCTGAAGTAAAATTACTTCCAGGAGCGCGAGGGGTAATTAATGGGGAAGGGGAAGTAGGTCTTTGGAATCCAGGAGCTGGTCTAAATCCACCTTCGCGTGGTGTATAAGCTCCAGCTTCTCTAGGTTTAAATCCGCCTTCACGAGGAGTAAATGATCCAGGCTCTCTTGGTTTAAAACCACCTTCACGGGGTTTAAAACCACCTTCTCGAGGGGTATAAGAACCAGGTTCTCTTGGCTTAAATCCACCTTCACGAGGAGTGTAAGATCCGCCTTCACGCGGTTTGAAACCACCTTCACGGGGAGTATAAGATCCAGCTTCTCTTGGTCTAAATCCACCTTCACGGGGGGTGTAAGATCCAGCTTCTCTTGGTTTAAATCCACCTTCGCGAGGTGTATAAGATCCAGCCTCTCTTGGTTTGAATCCACCTTCGCGAGGAGTGTAAGATCCAGCTTCTCTTGGTCTAAATCCACCTTCGCGTGGAGTATAAGATTGTCCTGTACCTTCTCTTGGGGAATAGTTAGATTCACGAGGTTTAAAGGTAGAGGCAGGCTTTACTTTTTCATCATCTAAATCTTTATCATTTTTTTGAAAAGAGGGAGTTTCTGTTTCATCAGTATTTTTACCAAATACAGTCGACTCTTTAGGAAGCGAAGCTTTAGGTTCAAATTTCGCCGCATTGGCTTGAGCTTTATAGTGGCGCGCTTCTTCAAGAAACGAAACCGATTCTTTTTCTTTTGGTGCAGAAGGGGGAGCTACTGGTTCAACTTCCTTATGGACCGCAGCTTTTTTAACTTCGGTCTCTTCAGAAGCTGTAGAGGTTTCTTCCTTTACTTTTGCTCGTGATTTAGGAATCACCTTACTAATTTTTAACGCCTCAGCAAGCTGGGCATTTTTGATATTTAGCTTTAAATTTTTAGCCAAGGCTTAAACCCTCTTTTTTCTAATTTGTTCCAGTATGCGATCACATGATTCAGAGCTAATTCCAGGAATAGCTAAGATATCATCAGTATTGGCTTGTAACAATTTTCTAGCAGTATCATAACCACTTGCAATGAGTGCATCTACAATCATGGAGCTAATCCCTTGTAAGTGCAGAGGTTGGTCAAGAGTTGGATCATCGATCATTGACATCTCTTGTCTTTCAAGGTTAGCTAAAATTTGATATTCGCTATATTTTTTAATTTGAATTTCCATGCCTATAAGTTGGCCTAGTAATCGGGCATTCATCCCTTTTTTACCTAGTGCTGTTGGATAATCATCATCAGCAACTACTAGTTGTAAGCTTGAATGATCTTCATCAATCATGACTTTTTTCGGTACAACTGGATCTAAAGCGACTTTAATTTGTTCAACGGGGTCATCAACAAAAGGCATAATATCGATTTTTTCGTTATTAAGCTCTCTAATTATATTTTTTACTCGAGCTCCTCGAACACCAACGCAAGCGCCCACTGGGTCAACTTTGGCATCCATAGATCTGACAGCTAATTTTGTACGATAACCAGCGTCTCTTACCATTCTTTCAATAACAATGGTTCCGTCAGAGATTTCAGGAACTTCTTGTGCAAAAAGTTGTTCAACAAAATCTGGATGTGAGCGAGTAAGTACCACTTCAGCACCGCCATTTTCTGTATCTTTAACTTCAAGAAGCAAGGCTAGTACTCTTTCACCAACATTGTATTTTTCTGTTTTGGGATAGAAACGTTCAGGAAGAATTCCTTCGACTTTTCCCAGATCAACGACTAATGTTTGCCCGCGAATAACTTTTTTTACAGTACCAGAGATCAACTCTCCCATTCTGTGACGATATTCTTCGTAAATAACATCTCTTTCAGCGCCACGTAATTTTTGAGCAATGACTTGACGAGCTGTTTGAGCAGCTATTCTACCGAAATCTTGCGGGGTAATCACTAAATCAATCCAATCACCAATTTCTGCATCGTCTTTGAGAATACGGGCGTTATCTAATGAAATTTCTTCTTGTGGTAGCGTAACTTTATCGACAACTTCTTTTTGAGCTGTTACTTCAATGTCACCACTTTTGGAATTTACTAGAACATTCACATTGATGTAACCCTTGATGCTCTTACGAGCAGCAGCTCTGAGCGATTCTTCAATAGCTTCAATTATGATATCTCTTTTTATGCCTTTTTCACGCTCGAGATAGTCAAAGATGGCAATTAGATCTTTGTTCATGATTTTATTAGTCCTTTAAATTATTAAAAAAGCCCCCACAGTAGGAGGGGGCTATGGATAGTGTTTAACTAACTAGCTGGATTCAACTGTGTTTTCTTCCGCTTCTTTAGTCTTTTTGCGACTTTTCTTTGGAGCTGCTTTTTTAGCGTTTCCAACGATGATGTCGTCATGATTTTGGTTGCTTGACTCAATCAAATGCTCTTTGATAGATAGAGCAATTTTTTTGTGTTCAGGGTCTACTTTAATCACTTTAGCTTTAATTCTTTCACCTTTTTGGATGATGTCTTCCACTTTTCCAAAAGGTTGATCAGAAAGTTCTGTGACATGAATGAGGGCTTCTAGTCCCATATCAAGTTCAACAAAAGCTCCAAAAGCTGTAATTTTTGTTACAACACCTTCTACAAGGCTACCAATAGGCATCATGTTATCAATCTCTTCCCAAGGATTCGAGGAGAGTTGTTTTAGACCTAGAGTGATTTTTTTACTCTCTTTATCAACAGATAAAATAACAGCATCTACATGATCACCTTTTTTGAGGAGCTCTGAAGGATGAGATACTTTTTTAATCCATGATAAATCAGAAATGTGGATAAGGCCATCGATACCAGGCTCTAGTTCTACAAAAGCCCCATAATTGGTTAAATTACGGATTTCTGCGTGAACACTGCTGCCGATAGGATATTTGTTATCAACATCTTCCCATGGATTTTTTTCTAATTGTTTCATGCCAAGAGAAATTTTACCTTCTTCTTTCTGGATAGCTAATACAATGGCTTCAACTTCATCGCCTTTGTTAACCATTTCGCAAGGATCAGTGATGTTTCTTACCCATGACATTTCTGAAACGTGGATGAGTCCTTCAATGCCAGATTCGATTTCAATAAAAGCTCCGTAAGGAACTAGATTGACAATTTTACCTTTAACAATGGTTCCGATAGGGTAGCGATTTTCGATCTCTTCCCATGGATTGCTCTCTTTTTGTTTCATGCCAAGTGCAACACGACCTTTCTCTTTGTCAACATGTAGGATAACAACTTCAATTTCTTGTCCAAGTTCTACCATCTCAGAAGGGTGTTTAATACGCTTCCAAGTCATGTCTGTAATGTGTAAAAGACCATCGATACCATCAAGATCTAAGAACACTCCGAAATCGGTAATGTTTTTAACTACACCACGGCGAACTTCACCAAGAGCGATATTGTCGAGCATTTCAGCTTTTTTAGAGATTCTTTCTTCTTCTAGAAGTTCTCTACGAGATACCACGATGTTTTTTCTTTCGGTGTTGATTTTGAGGATTTTAAAGTCAAAAACTTCATTAATGTATTCATCAAGTGTCTTAATACGTTTATTGTCGATTTGCGAACCTGGAAGGAAGGCTTCCATGCCGATATCAACCATAAGACCGCCTTTGACTTTACGGATAACTTTACCGCGTACGATGGAACCTTCTTTACAATGGTTAACGATAAATTCCCACTGTCTAAGTCTTCTGGCTTTTTCATGAGATAGGACTATTTGACCGTCTTCACCTTCAGCTGAATCTAGATATACTTCAACATCATTGCCGAGGAAGATATCTTGAGGATCTAAAAATTCTGAAATAGGTACTAGACCTTCGGATTTTAGACCTACATCGATTACAACAAAATCTTTTGTTAGTTCGACGATTTTACCTTTCAGAATTTGACCCACTTGCATTGAAGATGCAGGGGCGTCTTGTTCTGGGGTAATTTTTTTATTTAAAAGTTTAATAAAAGTTGGGTAGTCTGCTTCATGGAAAACGAGATCATCGATAACTTTGCTATCGTTCCAATCATACTTTGTGGTTTTGGACATTATAAGGGTTTCTCCTGATTACATAGAGGCCGCTTGCAAGCATTTTGATGCTGAAGCTAAAAGACGGTTTCTTACCGTGTCTGAAGCTTCTAGAGAAGGATAAAGACAATAGGATTGAAGCCATCTTTGGCCATAGCTTATATAATAACTCTCTTTAGGCTAATTTTTCAAAATAAAAAGATTTTTTTTTTCCCACAGTTGGGCGAAGTATTTTTTT
>CAIPRZ010000135.1 GCA_903867585.1 uncultured Chlamydiae bacterium | reverse complement strand
TTTTTTAAAACCCGATAGATATCCTCAAATATTTTATTTAATTCTTCAAACGTTGGGACCGTTAAAAAAACAAAACAGGAAAAGACAAGATCTAGGGATTCTGATTCTAGCTTAAGCTTTCCGCTTTCAATTTTTTCATACTCCCCCAAGGGGTCTTTTTCTTTAGCTAAAGAGAGCATAGCCTCTGAAATATCGACACCCTTGACCTCATAACCCAAATTTTTAAGAAAAAGGGTTGACCGCCCGGTGCCACAGCCATAATCAATCGCTTTTTTTCCTCTAACAAATTTTTTTAATATAAGCGGAAGATCGCGATATCCTAAATAATAGGTATTTTCAAACTCCGCAAGGGCGTAGCCCTTTGCCATTTCAAGGTCTTTTGAAAGCTCTAACATAAAACCCCCGGTTTTTTGGAAAAAAAACTATCATATTTTAGGATAAAAATTAATTTTAAAAATTAAACATCACCTAAGAAAGGATGCTACTTGAGAAAAAAACTCAAATAGAATAAGCTCTTAAGTCAGAAACTTTAGAATCGTTCAGGAGAACCAATGGCTCGTTACACTGGCCCCAAAAATAGAATCGCTCGCCGATTTGGCGCAAACATCTTCGGTAAAGCGCGTAATCCTTTATTACATAAGCAACATCCTGCAGGAATGCACGGGGCAAAGCGTAAGAAAAAATCAGACTACGGCTCCCAGCTTGAAGAACAACAAAAACTAAAAGCTCTTTACGGAATGCTCAGCCAAAAGCAATTGGTTCGTTATTACCAAGAAGCAGAAAAAGACAAGGCTAATACTCCTAACAAATTTATCTGCCGTCTTGAGTGCCGTCTTGATAATATCGTTTATCGCTTAAAGCTAGCTTCTACTATTTTCCAAGCTCATCAACTCGTTTCCCATGGCCATATCCTTGTTAATGGTAAAAAAGTCGATAGACGCTCTTTTGAAGTTAAACCTGGTATGGTTATTTCCATAAAGCCTGCCACTCAGCAATCTGTTATGGTTCAAAAAGCTTTAGAAAACCCAAGAGAAGTTCCAACGTATCTTTCATTAGATCCAACTACCTTCTCAGGTCAACTTCTTGTTAACCCAGAAATTGATCAGGTTCCTTTTGCTCTTCCAATTAACGTACCTCTTATCTGTGAGTTCTTAGCTCACACAAGCTAAGGTTAATTTTTCTAATAAAAGGCGACAGTCTCTGTCGCCTTTTTACTTTCGTCTTAAATCTTTTTTTCTTACTCTTATCTTTTTAGCTACCCCCTCTTGCTCATGAATAAAGATTCTTGCATTCTCGGCGCTCATACATCGACCTCTGGCGGTCTTAAAAATGCTATAATTGAAGCGCACGACATCGGCGCAAATACCTTTCAGTGTTTTACAAGTAATCAAAAACAGTGGAAAGGGAGAGTTTTAAAAGAAGAAGATATAGAAAGCTGGTTTGCAACGCTAGAAACCTATCCTATGAAAGCTATCATGAGTCACGATAGCTACCTGATTAACTTGGGAGCTTACTCTGAAGAGGTTTATCATAAAAGCCTGAAAGCTTTTAAAGAAGAGTTGATCCGCTGCCAAACATTAAAAATAGATTTTTTAAACTTTCATCCTGGGGCCTATACTGAAGGTAATGAGGAGCATTGTCTTAAAAAGATTGTTCACTCTTTAAAGGAGATGAGCACACAAGCCTCTTCTGGTCATACCAGGCTACTGATTGAAGCCACCGCCGGTCAAGGAACCACGGTGGGTTATTGTTTTGAGCACCTTGGCTTTTTAATCGATGAACTCAAGCACCACCTGCCCATTGGGGTTTGTATCGATACCTGCCATATTTTTGCAGCAGGCTACGATATTCGGACAAAAAAAGCCTGGGATCAGACTCTTGAAGAATTTGATCAAAAAGTAGGACTTAAACACCTTTATGCTTTGCATGTGAATGACTCTATGAAACCGCTTGGCTCCAAAAAAGATCGCCATGCCGAACTTGGTAAAGGAGAAATCGGGCTTGAAGCCTTTGAGGCCATGATGCATGATAAACGTCTAACACACCTTCCTAAATATTTAGAAACCCCTGGAGGGCCAGTGGCTTGGAAGAAAGAAATTGCCCTTCTAAAAAGCTTTATCTAATAACGATTATGATGCGTACAAAAATTACAAAACTCTCTTCTAACGATATCCATAAAACCGTGCATGTAGCTGGATGGATACGAACTTTAAGATCTCAAAAAAACTTTAGTTTTATTGAGCTTTATGACGGTTCATGTTTTAGAACACTGCAAATTATTGCTGATGAAAAAATGCCCCATTATCAATCGATAATGGAAAGCCTTTCAACAGGTGCCTCTATCAAAGTTACAGGTCTTATTGTTAAAAGCCCTAAATCAGAGCAAGCTTTAGAAATGCAAGCTCATTCCATAGAGCTATTGGGAACTTGTCCTGCAGACAACTATCCACTACAAAAAAAACGGCACTCTTTTGAATTCTTGCGAACTATTGCCCACCTACGCCCTCGGACAAATACCCAAGGCGCTGTGGTCCGATTACGAAATACTCTTGCCTTTGCTATCCACCGTTTCTTTCAAGAAAAAGGGTTCTATTATGTTCAAACCCCTATTTTAACCAGTTCTGATTGCGAAGGGGGTGGTGAACAATTTGTGGTTACGACCCAAATTACACCCGATTCTCAAGATAAACTTGTAAGAATCGATTATAAAAACGATTTTTTTTCTAAACCCACATTCCTTACCGTTTCTGGACAGTTAAACGGAGAAACATTGGCTTGTGCTGTTGGAGATATTTATACCTTTGGACCCACTTTTAGAGCTGAAAATTCTAATACCTCTAGGCATTTAGCTGAATTTTGGATGATTGAGCCTGAAATGGCTTTTAGCAATTTAGAGGATAATATTGAGCTGGCACAACAGTTTTTAAAATACATTACCCATGCTGTCTTAGAAGAAAGAAAAGAGGATCTTGAATTTTTTAATCAGCATATATCGCCAGGTCTTATCGATAAGCTCAAAAATTTTCATGCCTCTGGGTTTCAAAAAATGAGCTATACCGAAGCTGTTGATATTTTATTAAAGTCCAACCACCCCTTTGAATATCCTGTTTCTTGGGGAATCGATCTTCAATCAGAGCATGAGCGCTATTTATGTGAAGTGGTAGTAAAAGGCCCTCTTGTCCTTTATAACTATCCACGAGCTATAAAAGCCTTTTATATGCGCGATAACGAAGATGGGAAAACTGTGGCTGCTATGGATGTTCTAGTTCCAGGAGTTGGTGAAATTATTGGGGGCTCCCAAAGAGAAGAGCGACTTGATAAGCTTGAAGCTAAACTTAAAGAATTTAAACTCGATCCTGAAAGTTACAGCTTTTATTTAGATCTAAGACGTTATGGAACTGTTCCTCATTCAGGCTTTGGAGCAGGCTTTGAACGCCTTGTCCAATTTTTTTCTGGCATCGAAAATATCCGGGATGCCATCGCCTATCCTCGGTTTCCAGGACATGCCGAATTTTAGACTTTCTTTCCAAGCTTGGGGATCACCACGGAGGCCCCAAGTCCAGCAAGGGTAAATAGATCCTGTAAAATTTATTCTTTAAAAAATCATTACTAGGTAATGATTCTGAAAAAAATTGATACATTGAATTTATCGACAGATAACTTGACTGGTCTAAAAGTTACATGTTGTGCCCAAAATTTTAAAAAATAATAGCCAAGCTAAATCTTATTATCAAAGATTTGTAAAGTTAGGAATGCAAATTCAACTCAAAGAAAATATTTATAAAATGCACTTAATGGATTAGAACTAAAGTTCGTAAGTAAATCCTGGGGGTCTAGTAAAATTTGTAAATTAGATTGAAAAAAAAATTTTAAATTCACATAAGTATTTTTATGCTTATATCAATTACTATTCGCCCAAAACGGCTTGTTTTCTTGCTTTTTTTTATCACTGTAGTAACTATTTTTTATTCTGAGAATAAAAAAAGCATTAAAATGGTATTTCATCATCTAAAGACTTTTCTTCCTTCGATTAAACTTCAACCCATGAATCAATCTAAATTAAAAAAAATTCCGCACGCCGATTCACAAGGAATTGTATTAGATAGCTTTATCTTACCTAT
>CAIPRZ010000134.1 GCA_903867585.1 uncultured Chlamydiae bacterium | reverse complement strand
CCATTAGGGGGGTGGGGATATGGGATGGGGAGGTTAATTAGGTACATCCCTACAGCTATAAAGCGTAAACCATTAATAGTCAACTTTTTAAGTATGTAATATAATATTTTTTTATTTAACACCATGCTGTGGTATAATTAATCTTTAATAGGATTATTATGTTAATAACTTCGAAATCTAATATTAGTTTAATTGATGTGGTTGATTGCCTGCCCCTGGTTAGTGCGCTGTCTAACCTTGTACAAGTAATCGCCTCCAGGGTATTTGATTACAGATCTGAACGCTCATTATCTTCTCATCTATTTTATTCCATACCTTTTGTTGGTAATGTTTATAAAATTGCCGAGCTTGCATATCGTTATTTTTCCAATTTCAAAAGCTCTGAGGTGTCTAATATAGAAAAAAGACCCTTACTAAGCCCATCGTTGCCAAGCCCCCCAAAAGCCTCTAATTTAGTTAAAGAGCCTGTGCTTTTAAGGGAAGTCGTTGGGTTAAGTTCCTCTAAATCTGCTAAAAAACTCCGTTTTTCTTCTAATATGGGACCAGGTCGATTAATAAATAGATTTTTAGGTTCACATCAATTTTTAAGAGATACTCGAATGGTTGATATCAAGCCAGATGGGCATTGTTTGTTTAGATCCTTTTGTTATTCATTACTAGATAAGCTTAGCAATAATCAATCGCAAAAAGAAGCTGTATGTAATAGGCTACAGGCTTGGTTGGAACAGGCTGTAGCCCATGAGGAAGTTATAGCTGCTCATCCTCATTTAGCACTTTATGTTAAGACTTTACAAGATTTAATCCGTAATTCTACTCCTGTGCTGACTTTATTGAATGACACCTCAACCCTATTGCCTGATCCGATTAATCTTAGTGTTTCTGATTTTTTCATCCAAGTTATGAGAACCCTTGTTTGTGCTCAACATAGAATGTCTATTAACCTAGAGAACCAAGATCATCAGGCCTTATTACAGGAGCATTTAGATCCTTATGAAATAGCGAATTTTTTTACTGAATATCTTCCTCATATGAATAGCTTGGATCCAGTTCCTCACTATGGAGAGACCGCACCGCGAGTAAAATTTGGGGCTTATTTAGAACAAAAAGCTTTAAGTGATATTTTTAGAGTTACTTCGTTTAATTTCATGTTTCACCAAGGAATTCAAGAAGGGGTAAAAATTTGCGGTGAAGATTTTCAGTCTGCACTAACAATTAGCTATTTTTATACACCAGGTCATTACGACGTTTTACAGATTGATCCTAGGTATTTAGTTCATCGTTTGAGTTTAAAAGAACAAGAAGATCCATTTATGGGGTTAAGACCCCTAATTTCTAATTAGTCTAGAGCGGAGTGAAAGAGCTCTAGATAAAGTTCCACCATCGATATAATTTAAAGGGCTCCCGATTGGGATCCCGTAGGCCAGCCTAGAAACTACAATAGTGTGATTTTGTAGTTTTTCTTGAAGTAGCAAAGTGGTTGCTTCTCCTTCTAAAGTAGCATCTAAGGCAATTATAAGCTCTTCAGTTTGCTCATTTATCCGGCTCAGGAGTGTATCTATATGGAGTGCAGATTCACTTTTAAACGATAGGGGATTGAGCAATCCGCCTAAGGAGTGATAAACCCCATTAAAAGTTCCTGTTTTTTCAAAATTAAATACATCCAGTGGTTTTTCAATAATACAGATGATGTTTTGGTTTCTTTTAGGGTTGTGGCAAAAAAAACAGCCCTCATCCATGAGACAATGGCAGGTTTGGCAAAAAGTAATTTTTTCTTTTACATCAATAAGGGCGCTTCCAAGCTCTTCGAGCTCAGCTCTATCCCAATGAAGCATCTCTAAAGCGTATTTTTCCGCTGTTTTAAAACCCACACCAGGGAGTTTTTTTAGATGCTCAATAAGCTTGGTAAGGGGTAGTGGTAATTGCGACATAATTTCGTGACTATAGCCCTTATAAGCTTTGCAAACAATAGATTTAAAATTTTAATTTACAAAATCTAAAAGAAGCTCTTTTTCTTTTTTTCCAAGTCGATTAAAATACTAGGGATAAATTGAAAGCAAGGATCTATTTTGACCAAACACACCGCTCGTATTATTAGCACGGGCGCCTATCTTCCTGAAAAGATATTAAGCAATGCCGATTTAGAAAAGATGGTAGAAACCTCTGATGAATGGATTGTTTCGCGCACTGGTATGAAAGAGCGCCGTTTAGCAGGCGAGCACGAGTTTACATCAGATATGGGAACCATGGCTGGATTAATGGCTATTCAAAAAGCGGGCCTAGCGCCAGAATCTATCGATCTTATATTAGTGGCAACTTTAACCCCTGACTATATTTTCCCAAGTACCGCTTGCTTAATTCAAAGCCGGTTAAAATGTATAAATGCTGCTGCTGTCGATCTTCAAGCGGCTTGTAGCGGTTATATCTATGCTTTATCCATGGCTAAAGCTTTTATCGAATCAGGTATGTATAAAAATGTTTTAGTTATTGCTTCGGAAAAGCTTTCAACCATTGTTAACTATAAAGATCGTAATACCTGTATTTTATTTGGTGACGGAGCTTCTAGCTGCGTTGTTTCTCATAAAGGCCCAGGACTTGAAGTCATCGATGTCTGTTTAGGAGCTGATGGGGATCAATCACAACTTCTCATATTACCAGCTGGCGGTTCTAAGCATCCCGCTTCTATGCATACCATAGAATCACAAATGCACTTTCTTAAAATGGAAGGAAATGACGTCTTTAAACACGCTGTCCGCCGTATGGAAATGGCCTCTAACCAATGTCTAGAGCGTTGCGGACTTACAGGTAATCAGATTAAATGGTATGTGCCGCATCAAGCCAATACCCGTATTATTGAAGCGATTGCAAGACGATTTGAAGTGCCGATGGATAGGGTTTATATGACGATTCATAAATATGGAAATACCTCTGCATCTTCTTTAGGGATTGCATTACATGAACTGCTTGAAGAGCATCCTCCACATGTTGGAGATAATTTCTTGCTAACAGCTTTTGGAGCCGGGCTTACTTGGGGGGCTTCCATTCTGACTTATAAGGAAACTGTATGAAAAATAAGCGATTTGTATTTTTATTCCCCGGACAAGGGGCCCAATTTGTTGGGATGATGAAAGATTTTCATGACACCTTTGCAGAGTCCCGTCAGGTTTTTGAAGAGGCTGAAGATGTTTTAAAAATGTCATTAAAACCGATTATTTTTAATGGTCCTAAAGAGGTTTTAACTCAAACAGTGAACTGTCAAAAAGCTATTTTTATCTCTTCATATGCGATTTTAAAAGCGTTTGAATCACGACTTCCTGAATGTATTCCTCAAGCTACTTGTGGATTAAGTTTAGGGGAGTACACAGCCCTTGCAGCTTCTGGCAAAGCCCGATTTTCTGATTTGTTACCTATTGTTGATAAACGGGCCACGTTTATGCAAAAAGCGTGTGAAAAAACACCAAGCTCCATGAGTGTGGTTTTAGGCCAAGAGGGGCCTTGGGTTGAAGAGGTGCTAAGATCAACAGGACTTCCTGTTTGGGTGGCCAATCTGAATTGTCCAGGTCAGGTGGTGATAGCTGGGGAAATAGAGCCTCTTGCAAAAGCTGCAGTCGCTTTAAAAGAAGCAGGTGCTAAAAGAGTCTTGCCTCTTGAAGTATCAGGTGCTTTCCATACCCCTTTAATGGAATCTGCAAAACAGGCTTTAGCTCCCTATCTTGAAGATCTAAAACTACAACCCTCATCAACAGCTCTTGTTATGAATGCAACCGGCCAGCTTGTCAAAGAGGCTGAAGAAATTAGACAATTACTTATTGAGCAGGTCACATCTCCTGTTTACTGGGCTAAAGGTATACAGCAATTAGCGCCCACAACCGATATTTTTATTGAGATGGGTCCTGGTAATACCTTGGCTGGAATGAATAAAAGAATAGGGGTCGAAGCGCCTACTTATTCAATACAAACTACAAGCGAGCTGACAACGGTTTTAAATACTATTGAGGAATCCTATGCTACTTAAGGGAAAAAAGGCTCTGATAACAGGGGGAAGTGCGGGAATCGGTGAGGCTATAGCTCTCAGATTTGCCAAAGAGGGAGCAAGCGTTGTTATTCTTGGAACAAATTCAGAGCGTGTACAAGACGTTCATAATAAAATGAGCGCTTGTGGGGTCCATCCTGAGCAAAAATTTATGGGACTTATCGCTAATGTGGCCTCTAAAGAGAGCGTTGAAGCCTGTTTAGAGCAAGTAATGACCTCTTTGGGTGGGATTGATATTTTGGTTAATAATGCCGGAATCACTCGAGATGGACTACTTATGAAGATGAAAGAAGAGGATTGGGATTCGGTTATCGATACCAATTTGAAATCTGTGTATAATCTTTGTGGTCTACTGATTAGACCTATGATGAAGGCGCGTTCGGGTAAAATAATTAATATATCTTCTGTCGTCGGTTTAACGGGTAATCCTGGACAAACCAATTATGCGGCTTCAAAAGCGGGAATGATCGGTTTTACTAAAGCCTTGGCCCTTGAGGTAGCATCACGTGGTATTTGTGTTAATTGTATCGCTCCTGGTTACATTAAAACCCGAATGACCGATGCTCTAACCCAAGAGCAGCAACAACTTGTTTTGAATAAAGTTCCCTTAGGACGCATGGGAAATCCTGAAGACATCGCTAACGCGGCCTGTTTTCTTGCGTCAAATATGTCCGATTATGTTACCGGTCAGACTCTTGTAGTAGACGGTGGCATGGTCATGTAAGTTTTTTTAATCTTTAAACCATAGGTAAATTATGTCTATTGAAAATGAAGTTATAGATATCGTTGTTGAGCAACTTGGTGTTGATCGTGGCGATGTGGATTTAAGCAAGTCTTTTCTAGAGGATTTAAATGCAGATTCTTTAGATCTTACTGAGCTAATCATGACATTTGAAGAGCGTTTCGGTTTTGAAATTTCTGAAGAAGATGCAGAAAAACTTAAAACTGTTGGTTCTGTTGTTGATTACATCAGCGCTAAAAAAGACTAATTGTATGTAATTAGCCCTTATTAATTTAAGGGCTAATATCTTTTTAAACCTTTCAAAAGGTTAACAATATGCTGAATACGACCTCTGGCGATCCAATTGTCGGTTATGCTTATCAAAGTGTGTCTAAAAATGCCACGATTTATAGCCCGAAACTTAAAGAGGCTCTGCTTCGTATTGTAGACCATAATCTTTTCTCTGAAGACTCATTGAGCGTTCAGCTAAAAATTACAAAAAACCAAACTCCCCAGTGGTTATCTAGTGTTCATTTAATTTTATATGGATTAACAGACATTATTAAAAATCCTGAATTTTATCTTTCGCTGCTAAAAATACTTGTTACACTTCCAGCTCTTACCCTCATATTCACACCGATCATAGCCACTTTTTATGTGATAGCATTTATCCCTTTAGATATTTTAACGACCGATTTAATCATTTGGCTTGCAATGAGCTTTATCCCTTTTTTAATCGAAAATTATAAATATTTTAAAAAGTTGGTTCTAGAGACTGTCAATTATTTATATTTAGAGCCTGTAGCTCATTTAAAACAGCTTTTAGAAAATTTGAATATGATGACGCATTCTCAAATGTTACATGCTGAAATGATAGCTTCAAAAAGCTCGGCCTATGATTTTGAGTTAGAAGCGATCTCTAATAGGCCCGTTGACGGGGGATTAATAGACACAATAAACCAATCTATTCTAGATATAAGAAGTATTAGAAAACCCAGTAATTTTGTAATAGGAACCTTTGTTGTAAGTGTTCGATCTTTAATAGGGGCTTTATGTGCTCATAAACCCTATGAAAGAAATCAGTATAGACACCCTTTTTTAGATCGTAATATGTCTTTATCTGAAATCACTAAATTTAAAGAAGATTTTAAAAATTTCTTTTCCATAAGTTTTGAGACTTTTGAAAAAATCTATTTTTACCAATTAAAACCCAAAGATAAGCTCCTTTTTCAGGGAATGGATGCTTTAGTTGTATCCTACCTTAAAGTTTTCCAATTTTACCAATTCTGTTCCCATGGCCATGCCCTATTCCATCCTGATGAGCTTCTAGCCCATCCCTATATTACAGAGACCATGAAGCCACATCAGCTTTCTCGTTTCAAAGCCCTCTGTCGGGGCATTCAAAGCTAGTCAGTGGACCTTCAACAGCCTTAAACAGCTACAAACCAGCACTTTAAGTGACTTATGTTAATTTTTCGTTTAGAGAAAAAAGCCTACATAACTAACTGAATATCAATATATTACGTATTTATTAATTTAT
>CAIPRZ010000133.1 GCA_903867585.1 uncultured Chlamydiae bacterium | reverse complement strand
TCTAATTTTATTTAATTTAATTAGATTGGTTTTTTTAATTTAAATTTTCAAAACTATAGATGATAAATTATCATTACTACCATGTGAAAAAGCGCAGGTTAAAAATTCTTGGGCTTTAACAGAAAGTGTCGATTCTTTTCGAATTATATGTTCAATCTCTTTGTCTGATAAAAAATCAAAAACCCCATCCGATCCCAAAACAACGTAGGCTGGGCTTTGAATCCAAATTTGAGGGATACATACAAAACTCATGGAGGGTTTTATCACTTTAGCTCCCTCTTTATTTGTAATATGCTTATCTCCAAGAGCTGTTGCCATATTCAAAACATTTGCCACACGTGTCACTGAGTTCACAGTGTTTACAGAAGCTTTAACCTTGACTAATTTTTTAGCAAAATAAGGATGCTGCGGATCGGCAGTGAGTGCCAAAGGAACCCTTAAAAAAGGGTCTACAAGAAAAGCTTTAGAATCTCCTATGCTTATACAAAACATAAGGTGGTTTATAAAAAAAAGGCCTAAAAAAGTAGTTCCTGAGCGTTGGTAGGGGAAGTTTTCATTAATTTCTGTAAAACTTGATTTAAAGGCTTCATAAACTCCACAAAAACTAAAGCCCTCTTTAAGGTAGGCATTTAAATAGGTTCTTAAATGGGAGAGGAAAAACTTTTTAGCATACAGATTAATCGGTTCTTGCCCTTTTTGTATGCCATGGCCATCCATGAGTATAAAACAGCTAATTGATTCTTGAGTCCCTTTAACAGTCATCTCAAGCGTTTCTATTAGGACAACATCTTCCATAGGAAATTTGATGCCAGCACTAAGGGCTGCGCTATAATTAAAAGATCCTAGTTTTCCAGAGCTTGATTGGATCGCAGCGCATTCTTTAAACCCTAAAGGGAGAGTTTTGGAAACATGAGGCTGACGTATGGCCATGAAAAAAAGGCTAAGCATTTTAACAATCCGCGCCTCAAGATCGATTTTTTTTGTCCTACTTTTAGCAACTAAATTCATCAAATAAGGGACAGTTTCTTGCCAGCCTAAACGATTTAAGGCCTCTTTGAAACGGAGTGCATTCATTAAAGGTAAAAGCCCTAAAGGATCCTGATGAAGCTTAATGAGCTTACGATGATAAAAAAAGCTGTAATATAACGAATCTTTTAAGCTTGGATTAAAATAAAAGGGAAGCCCCAAAGTGAGCACGCAAACAGCTGCTATAAATAGATCTTTTATGATCTCTAAAATACGGGATGTCTTAATAGGAACTAGAATAAGTTTTTCATTTTTTATTAGACCCCAGCGGTTTTCAACAGACGAGGGGACGATCATAAAATGAATCCTTGGTATAAGAGAAATTTTTTATCCCAATACTCTAAAACAAAACAAAATTTTAACGGATTACTTTTTTATGTTTAGGAAGCTGATCGATTTGGCTTAAAGCGTCGTAGGCGGCATATTTATAAAGATCATGCAGTGTTGGGAAGTTAAATACTTGTCCTACAACATCCCATAAGGTTTTTTTATCAAGAACTAGAAGACAACCAAAATGAATAAGTTCAGTGGCGTTATGGCCGATCATATGGCAGCCGGTAATAAC
The DNA here is from genome assembly GCA_903867585.1 of uncultured Chlamydiae bacterium. Taxonomy (GTDB): domain Bacteria; phylum Chlamydiota; class Chlamydiia; order Chlamydiales; family Rhabdochlamydiaceae; genus CAIPRZ01. The sequence goes on along the minus strand of CAIPRZ010000133.1, from coordinate 1,494 downwards.
AAGGGTTTTTTTATCGACAATGATTTTTAAAAAGCCTTCTTTGAGACCTAAAATTTTTCCACGTGGTAATGAGCTATAAAAGGCTTTACCTATTATAAATTCCTCGCTCATTTCTGATTCTTTTTTTCCGACAAATGAAACTTCTGGAATGGTATAAATCCCGTAGGGAAATGCTGATGGTAGACTTGATAAATCATTAATCTTAAACATAGCCGATACGGCTACTCTTCCTTGCTCCATACTTGTAGAGGCTAAAGAGGGGAAGCCGACAACATCGCCGGCTGCATAGATATTATCGATTTTTGTTTTAAAGCTAGCATCGACTTCTATATTGCCTCTAGAGCTTGCTGCAAGACCAATTTTATCTAAATCAAGATCGGCGATATTCCCGGATCTTCCAGAAGCATATAAAAACATTTCAGACTCTAATACCTGTCCATCTTTTAACAGGGTACGAACTTGGTCTGAATGTTTTTCTACTTTTTCAATAGTTTGACTCATTTGGACAGTCACGTTTGCTTCATTGAGGCAATCTTGCAAAGCATGAATAATATCTTCATCAAGAAAAGGAAGAAGAGAATCTTTATCGTGTAAAAGGGTTACTTTTGTACCCATAGTTGCAAAAATAGTGGCGTATTCAGTGCCGATAACGCCGGCTCCAAAAATTACTAAAGAGCGAGGGATTTTGTTTAGATTTAAAATCGTATCGCTATCATGAATAGTTTCTCCATCAAAAGCGACCTGTTTGGGATGATAAGGATAAGATCCTGAAGCAATCAAAAAATAGGTAGATTTTAAAATGATATCATCAACTTTTAGCCGATTCTTGTCTAAAAAAGAGGCTTTACCATGAAAAATCTTGACCCCATGGCGCTCAAGGTTTTCGTGGATTTGTTCAGAAAAAACATGCATCACGACATTTTTGCGATAAAGGAAATCTTTAACAGAGGCTTCTTGAGAAAGTTTTTTCTCAACACTATAAAGCCCTTTTTCACCCTTACCTGATAAAAAAAGGGCTGTCTCTTTAAGCGTTTTAGATGGAAGGGTTCCAGTAATAGTTTCAGCGCCGCCATAAAGGGCCTGCTTTTCAATAATAGCTACTTTATAGCCAAAAAAAGCGGCTTTAACAGCAGCTTTTTCCCCAGCAGGACCGGTTCCAATAACAACAAGATCAAAATTATCTTCCATATTCCCTCATATAATTCTATATGTAGAAATAAAGATTAAAAATCAAAAAATCCCATGTCTAATTCTAATATTAATGATCTAGAAGCTAAAGCGGAGGTGGTCATTACTAAAATTAAGCACTATCTCATTACTACCTATGGGAAGATGCTTGATGAATGCTCAAACTATGAATTTTACCATTCTTTTTGTTTAGCTCTTCGTGAAGAAATCATGATCAATTGGACAGCAGTGGCTCGATGGAAAACATACCGTATTTGGAAAGGTTATTGATGGATGGGATGTTTTAGATGCATTGGAAAGTGTTGG
>CAIPRZ010000132.1 GCA_903867585.1 uncultured Chlamydiae bacterium | reverse complement strand
CATAATATTTATAATATAACAATTAATTAACCTAATTACATTTATTTTATTATGTCCGTAACGCATGCAACCTTTCATAGACCCTTGAGCGAGCTTTGGGAAGCTCAAAAAGAGGGATTAAAAGCCCCTTATAGCCCTATTTTTCCAGAAGTAAGCAACGACTACATCAAATCTTGTGACATTCTTGAGGGTACTGTTTGCCGTGTTTATAAAACTCTTTATGATTCGGTAGCAGCTGTTCATTATATAGCGTCAAAAGTTATTCAGGCGGTTACTTTTGTTTTTGGCAAGATCGATCAGGTTTTAGATTATATTCCCCCTTACTGGCTTTTAAAGAAGGCAGCTTTTAGTATTTATAACTATCTGCATCCTATTAATCCGATCAACGGGCAAAGACAATTTAACGTGTTTTCTAGAAGCGCTGAACAGTTTTTGGGCGATTATATAATTTACCCGTATAATTCTTACGTTTTACCTGATTCTCACGAAAAATCCATGATTAATAATCAAAATTATTCTTCTATCACTAGCCAAGTGACAAATAGATTAAATTCTGGTGTTAATAGTGAGATCCTTAATCCTAATGGGCAAACAGCTTTTAATTATCGTACGAAGCTGGTCCATTCTTTTAAAATCAATGCTTTTGCATGTCCAGGAGGAGGAATGGTTGTTTACGATGGTTTAATCAAAGAGCTTGAAAGAGAATTTGAATTTAAAAACAAAGGTTTTAAAGCCATTACATCCTCTACTGTTATTCTTAAAGATGGAAGCATAAAGAGCGTTGATTTAAGTGATGTGACGCTTGAAGATGTGACAGCGGCTTTAATCGGTCATGAAATGACCCACGTTGCTTCACGCCATAGTATGGTCCAAGTGACAGCTCAATTAATTATAGAAGCGGTTTATTCAGTATTTATTAGCGTTTATATCCAGGCTGGCGAAGACATTTATGAAGAGGGATTTTATCAAGGACTTAAGCTTTTTAGTTTATTTAGATCTCGTCAAAATGAATTTGAAGCTGATATTACAGGGATGTATTTAGCAGCTAATGCAGGTTACAATCCAAAAGGAGCTATTTACCTCCAAGAGTTCTTTGAAAAAGAGCATTCTAGAGATTGGTATCCTGAGTTTTTATTGACGCACCCCAAGGCAGCTAGTCGTAAAATAGCTTTAGTGGCTGCATACACTAAACTGTATGAACCCTCTCAAGCAACAGAAGTAAGATCTGCCTAAGGCACCGGATCTTTTTTAATCCAGATATTGTCCTCTAAAAAGACCCTTGGGTAAATCCAAGGGTCTTTGTTTTCTCGTATCAATCGATCAAGTCCCAACAGCGAACCATAAAAAAAACCATGTTTTATGAGGGCTTGTTTCATAAAGCTTGAAGAACAGGGGACAAAATGGGATCGGGGTCCATCAATATGGGTTAAGAAATTTTGATGCAGCGCAATCAACCAAAGACTTGCAATTTGAAAAGGGCTTTTGTCCAAAGTCTGTATTACAGGATCGCTTGTATCTAACAGCTCTTTATCAAATGGGCTTATAAATAAAATAAGAAAAGCAAAATTAAGGAGCATAGGTTATTTGGCTTT
>CAIPRZ010000131.1 GCA_903867585.1 uncultured Chlamydiae bacterium | reverse complement strand
TTAAATCTTTAAAAAAATAACGCTTTTTAATTATGGGTTAAATAAAGCCCAAAATTAAGGAGATATTATGGCCAAAAAATCTACTCGGTCCCCTAAAAAGAAAAAAACAGCAACAAAGAAAAAATCGCTTAAAGCCAAGATGAAAAAATCAGGTACTGGCGGTTGCTGTTAATTTCGCTTTTTCATAATACGGGCTACTCCTTTAAGAATAGCCCATTTCTTAGACCCTTTTACAAATATAACGAGTTTTTTTTGTCTTAAAATTTCTAAAAAAGGCCTCTGTTTTTTTATGTTTGTCACATCTAAGATGATGTTTTGAAAAAATTGTGAGATAAATTTCTTAGCACTTGGGCTTGTGCCTACAGCCTCTAAACAGGCTTGATAAATCTTTAGAAGCTCATTCATCATTTTTAGTTGGGCTTTAGCTTGAATCAAGAAGCCTTTTAAAAAAAATCGAATCCACCCCTCCCAATCCTTTTTATCAGTAATTAAGTATAACTTTTCAAAATAGGAAAGCCGGTGAGCTTTAAAATAATGGCTCATAAAAAAGAAGGGTAAAACAAGAACCTTCTTATCCTGCAAAAATTTAGGGATGATCAATCGAGCCACTCTGCCATTACCATCCATAAAAGGATGGATAATGAGAATTTGAGCAAAATAGACAGCCAAATCGATTAACGGATCCTGGCTTTTTTTTAATTTGAATTTTTCAAGTCGGATTAAATGCTTTTTATAGACAGCCATTTCTGGAGGGAAAAAATAAGCCTCTTTCATCCCTTTTCCCTCAGGTCCTATCCAATTTTGTTTGGTTCTAAAAGCTCCCACCTCTTTTTTATCAAATCCAAGCCCTGAGAGAATCATTTTATGTAAAAATAATAGGTCTCTATTTTTGAGAACTTTTTTAAGATATTTTTCCCGTATGGTCCTTAAGGCCTTTTTTTGATTGTTAAATTTAACCTCTTTGAAATTCTCAAGAAGCAAATCTAAAAGAGTTTTATCGTCCTGAATGGGATAGATAGAATTATAAGCTTCTTGTAGCTCAACAAGAGAAAATAAACTTAATGGGTAGAGCGCCAAAACAATATTGATTTCATCAATCAGACAATAGGCCTTAAAAAGCTCATCATCAAATAATTTGCTGTTAATTTTAATGGGTAAATTCTGAGGAACCGTGGTCTTCATACAATTAAATATAATGTTTGTTTAAATTCATTAAATATAATTGTTAAATTAATTCCATTATTTTTAATAAAAATAATTGTTAAAAACATTAAATATAGTTATTAGTAAAACAAATATATCCTTAAGGTTTTATGAAGACTCTTGACTGTTTCTTTAATCCAAAAAATGTAGTTCTTATTGGAGCCAGTGAAACCGAAGGTTCAGTGGGGCGAACAATCACGTTAAATTTAATTCAAAGCCAAGACATTCGTCCTTGCTATTTAGTAAATCCTAAAAGAGAGACTATTTTTGATCATAAAGCTTATAAAAATATAAGCGATCTTCCAGCCAATTTAGAACTTGCGATCATTGCAACTCCTGCAAAAACCGTACCCCAAGTTTTAGAAGATCTTGCCACCAAGCAGCTAAAAGCTTGTATCATCATTAGCGCTGGTTTCAAAGAATTAGGACATGAGGGTCTTGCTTTAGAAAATAAGGTAATAGCGATAGCTAAAAAGCATCAGATTAGAGTCATCGGCCCTAACTGTTTAGGGGTTATGAATCCCATAAATAGCCTCAATGCCACCTTTGCCGCCTCTAGCGCTAAAAAAGGGTCACTGGCTTTTATCTCTCAATCTGGAGCTATGTGTACTGCAGTTCTTGATTACAGCCAAACCAATGACATCGGCTTTTCAGGATTTATTTCGATTGGTTCTATGGCCGATGTCGAATTTTCAGATCTTATTAGCTACTATGGCGATCATAAAGAGACAAAAGCCATTTTGATCTATATGGAAACGGTCGGTAACACGAAGGCTTTTTTAAAAGCTGCCCGTGAAGTAAGCCTTAAAAAACCGATCATCATTTTAAAAGCGGGTAAAACTCAAGAAGCGGCCAAAGCCGCAGCTTCTCATACTGGATCCCTTGCTGGCAGTGATGATATTTTTGATGCAGCAATTGAAGAGGTCGGCGTTTTAAGAGCTAGAGATATTTCTGATTTATTCAACTTTGCCCAAGTACTCGATTACCAGCCTCTACCAGAAGGCAATAGACTTACCATGCTTACAAATGCTGGAGGCCCTGCAGTTTTAGCCACTGATAGCCTTATTTTAGCTGGTGGTCAACTGGCCCCAATAAAAGAATCGACGATTTTAGAATTAAATAAACTTCTTCCTGAATTTTGGAGCCATTCTAATCCCATTGATTTACTTGGTGATGCCGGGGCTAAAAGATATGAAGCAGCTCTAGAGATTGCTGCCAAACAAAGTGACACCGATGGAATTTTAGTTGTACTATCTCCACAAGATATGACCGATCCGACAGGAACAGCTACAGCTATTGTTAAAGCTAAAAAACATATTTCTAAACCTATATATACAAGTTTTATGGGGGCTGAGTTTATTCAGGAAGGGTTAAAAATTTTACGCTCTCACAAAATACCCAACTTCCCTTATCCCGACATGGCTTGTGAAACCTTTAGCCTTTTAGCTAATAACCGGATGTGGGTAAAAAAACTTAAAAGTCATTCAGGTCATTCATTTCTAAGTGAACAAGAGCTTTTAAAAATTCGGAACTATTTAATGAAAATCAAAGCCTCTGGACGCGTTCTTCTTACAGAAGTTGAAGCTAAAGAGGTCCTTCATATGGCTAAAATTCCTGTGACACGGATGTTTTTTGCCGATACCGCTCAAGAAGCTGTAAAAGCGGCTAATGAAATTGGCTTTCCTATAGTACTTAAACTACATTCAAGCACCATTACCCACAAAAGCGATGTGGGAGGTGTTAAACTTAATCTTAAAAATGATCATGATATCCAAAAAGCTTTTACAGAAATTAAAAATGCTGTCAGTGAAAAAGACTTTGAAGGGGTTAGTGTCCAACCCATGATCACCGATAAAGGGTATGAATTGATTTTAGGATCAAGCCAAGATCCTCAATTTGGGCCTGTAATATTAACAGGTCTTGGAGGAGTTCTTGTAGAAGTGTTTAAAGATACTGTTTTAGCTCTTCCTCCTTTAAGTATGGAAACAGCTGAACATCTTATTCAAAAAACTAAAATCTACACAGCCTTAAAAGGATATAGAGGTAAACCAACAACTCAACTTGCTAAACTTTATGAAGCCATCGCCCGTTTTAGTGAGCTTGTTTCTAAAATTCCAGAGATAGAAGAGTCAGACATTAACCCCCTTTGCTTATCGGACAAACAACTTATAGCTCTAGATGCGAGGTTTGTTTTAAAAAATCATTGACACTTACACTAAAAAAAAGATACCAATTAGTTATCCTTATTATGGAGAAAATATGAAAAAATTTGTGACATCCCTTGCCACTTTTTGCGCAGCCTCTATGTACGCTGATGTCGATACTAATATGATGTTAGATAAACAAGAACCAAAAGAAATCGCTGATACAAGCAATAGCGTTTTATTTGAAAAACACGAATCTTCTGAAATCCAAGCTCCACAAGAGATTACCCCAAGCGCCCGTGGTACAGATAAGAAAGTAAGCTATGTGGTTGGTGCCGATTTCCTCTATTGGGCTTTTTCCCAAGATCAGATGAACTTTGCCTTTACAAATCAAGTTACTGTTACTGAAAACGATAACGTAGATCATACAGCAGAACAGATCAAAATGATGTGGGGCCCGGGTTTTAAAGCTTTTATGGGCGTAAATCTCCCTTACGATGGTTGGGACCTCATTGCTAGCTGGTCACGCGTGCAACAAAAGAAAACCTATAATCTTTCTGGCGACTACTTTCCTTTAAGTTACACTTCCCAATATTCCAATAATTCTGCCTATGATCCTAATCCCTATACGACAGGTCAGGTCCAACAGTATTGGAATGTGTCTTTTAGTCTAGCTGATCTTTTACTAAGCCGTCCTTACCTCATTTCTAAACATCTAGAATTAAGACCAAAAGCTGGTCTTGCCTATCTACATGTTTATCAAAATCTAAAAAACACTTACACATCTAGCACTTCTGAAGTTTATGAAAAAGACTCCATTCAAGGGACCTATAATGGAATTGGACCAAAGATTGCTTTAGCTTCAAGATACTGTTTTGCTAAAGACATCGGCTTTGTTAATGAGCTCAATTTTGCAGCCCTTTATGCTCAACAATCAAGTAAGTCGACCATAACTGGTTCATTTATAGGTACTGGTACCCCCCCCTATCCAATAAATAATTTTTCAAATTATTCTGCCTTATTTAGACCTCTTATGCAAATTGAATCAGGTTTTGATATTGGGAAAAAATTTGATAATGGATGCTACGCTCGCTTAGAAGCCAAATACACCATGACCTATCTTTGGAGTCAACTTGTTCATAGCAGCCCGTTTGCCAACTATAAAGCTGATATGATCATACAAGGTGCAACCGCTGGACTTTTTGTAGAATTTTAAACTATTTAGATTCGGTTTAAGAAAGAGCCCCAAATCAAAAATTTGGGGCTTTTTTTATTTAATTACTTCCTTCAGATTCCACATTGCTAAAATCAGAGTAATTAGTCTCATAAGTCCTTTTAGGTAACTTTTCCTTCGAATCTTTTTTAGAGCTTGGTTTAGCCACAAAAATAAGTCCTATAATGGCAAGAACTACTAGAATCACAACTAAAAGACGCTTTTTAGATTTTTGCATAGAATACCCCCCTATTATATCAAGTAATTAACCTGACCATAACCGAAACCCCAAAAAGGGCCTAGCTAAAAAAAAGCCGATGTTTACGTGTAATTTTTTAAAAGGATGTGCTCAGGTAAATAGACAGGTTTATGCCAATTTCTAAAAGATCCAAGTTTTATAACTTCATACATAGCTATAGCCTGAATTTCTAAAAAGGCATAAAAACTTTTAAAGATTTGTGAAATCTTCGAATCAGTATGAGTTCTTGAAACTTCTTTAGCCCCACATTCTTTATGGGCAAAATCAGCGATTTTTTGAACAAAACTTGAGCAGTTAGAATGTAATGAGTCATAGCTTTGTTTATCATGGC
>CAIPRZ010000130.1 GCA_903867585.1 uncultured Chlamydiae bacterium | reverse complement strand
GATCTATACATAATTTTGTAATATAAATATGTTAAAGTATTTAATTTAGAAATGAATTATTTAATAAGGCGCATTTCTCAAATATATCCCTTACGCCAATCGGGCACATAAAAGGATTTGAAGTGTAATTAGGGGACTGAATAGGGCTTTCGGGCTGAGAAGCTACCATAAAATTGGCAAAAATTGCGCATGCAATAACCGTTACGGTCACAGCAGAAACTAGGACAGGTCCTGCAATAGATCGGGTAGGAAAATAGCAAGCTCTTGGTTCTAAAATTACAGCTTCTTTTGCATTTTGTTCATTTTGAGAAGCGGCTTCTGCTCGAGCTGATTCAGCAGCTGTTTGTGGGGAGCCTAAAGCCGCAGGGGCCTCAGGAAGGGCTAGTCTTAAAGCAGCTTCTCTTAAAGCTTGTTCTTCACGAGAAATCGTCTCAGCTCTTGCTAATTCAATAGCAGCTTGTTCTTGTCTTAATTCTTCTTGCTGTTGTCTTTTAATTTCTAAATCAGCTTTAAAACTTCTATAAACAAATTGATTCACTCTGTAGATAATTCCCAAAATAGGAACGGCTGTTATTAAAAGCTCAAAATAAGTGTGGTTTTTTAAAATTGAAGATTCTTTATTTGCAAAGTTGTTAATTCTTAAATCAGAAACAGCTTTTAAAAAAATAAAACTAAGGTTGGTGACGCTTCCAACGCATGGAATTACGCTTAATTTTTCAATCGCATCCGCTTTTGAGTATTCATTAAATATTTTTTGAAGATTTAGCATAAAGCCCCGTTAAGTCGTAAAAAAGCAAGATGTTAAATAAAAAACCAAATTTTGAGCAAATCAAACTTGAGTGGTTTTTAGCTTTGAAAAAGAAAGCTATAAATCAGACTCTAAAAGACCTTTAAGTAAAAGTTCTTGGGAGGTTTTTAAGAAAATTAAAGGGTCGTTTGTTGTAATTTTGAGCATAGTAGGGCGTAAAGAAGCCAGCTTGGGATTTAATGTAAAAACAAAGCCTAAGATTTGTTTGAGTTTATTAATCCGGTTTCTTGTTGGTGTTTGTGGATTTAGATTATTTAAGAAATTTTCTAAATACTGACAATAATCTAGAGGGGATGGTTCAAAGGGTGTTTTTATAAAATGGTTTTTAATTTTTTTGAAAATAAAGGGGTCTCTAACAGATCCACGGCCGATCATGAGCGCATCACAGCCGGTTTTTTCTAGCATCGATAAGGCATCGTTTACACTTAAGATGTCTCCATTGCCGATGAGGGGAATTTTTAGTTTTTCTTTGGCTGACTTGATCAAATCCCAGTTGGCCTTTTCTGAATAACCATCTTTTTTTGTTCTAGGATGCAGCGTAATAAATTTTATTCCGGAAGATTGTGCCGCTTCAAGATTTTCAATAAATAAGGAGGTGTCGTCATAGCCAGAGCGCATCTTTACTGTAACTGGAACATTGACAGCATCGACAAGAGATTTAGCTACTTTATAAAGCGAATCGGGGTCTTTGAGTAAAGAAGATCCGGCCCCTTTACCAGTAACGGTATTTGAAGGGCATCCGCAGTTGAGATCGATTCTAGGAGCTCCCCGTTTTTCAAGCTCTTGCCCCATTTTACCAACAAGTTCAGGATCGGATCCCATAACTTGCGCTGCTAGTGGAATAGAATCTAATTCAGACGATTCATAGACTTTAGCCAAACTTTCGACATGAGCATTCACTGGTACGCGAATAAATTCTGTTACCGCTTCGTCAAATCCTCCGATCGAGGCCATAGTTTTTCTAAAGGGACGGTCCCCAACCCCTTCCATTGGAGCTAATATAAGATAGGGACATCCTGAGGCATGGGGTTTTAGCCAATCGGTTTTGGATGAATGATTAAATTTATTATTATACAAAATAAAGGGTCTAAAAGAGTTTTCTTTATCTATTATAGAATAAAAGAGCTTAGATTTAATCTACTTTTGTCGATTCTCCCTCAAACGGAGCCAGAAACCTATTGAAGGCAATGTCCTGATCTTTCAAAGCCATTTTTAACTCTTCAGTCGGTTCATAGGGGCCCTCATCTGTAAGGGGGAAGGTTCTATGGTGCATCGCTAAGCTTAGCTTTGATTTAAGATCTAAATGGGTCAATACAGCTTCATCAGGTCCCATATGAGCTACATGCATAAACCAGCGAGGTTTATAAGCCCCAATGGGAATCATGGCACAGTCAATCTCTCCATAAGTGTCAGCTATTTCTTTGAAAAGAGTTGGATTGTAGCCAGAATCGCCTGCAAAAAACAGCTGCTTGGATGTGCCTCTTATAATAAATCCACCCCAGAGGGTGTAATTTTGATCGAAAAAATGTCTCCTGGACCAGTGTTGAGCCGGGGTTAAATAGATGCAGATCTTATCTTTGACAGTCATCGATTGGCCCCAGTCTAAAGCGGTAATATCATGAAAAGAGCCGACTCTTTTTAGCAGTAAATCAAGTCCTAACGGGACTATGATCGAACAATGATCTCTTTTATACAGTTTTTTCAAAGTAGGAAGGTCGCAATGGTCATAATGTGAATGAGAAACAAGAATCAGATCAATTTTTGGTAAATGATCAAAAGGTATTCCTGGAGGAAGTCGTCGTAAGAGGGCTTTTGTTTTTATGGGACTTGGATATTCAGAATAAATGGGATCAGTAAGAATATTAAGCCCGTTTATTTGTATTAAAAAGCTTGAGTGACCAATGAATGTTATGCGGCAACCCTCTTCTTTAGGATTAAGATGGGTGTGAGGTTTAATGTCTGGAATTAATTTATCAGGCCAACGGACGGCTTTAGATTTGAATTTCCATTTTAAAACATCCAGCAAAGAAGGAATTTTTATATGACCTTTATTAAAGAATGTTTTTCCATTGAAATGGTCAGAAACTGGGCCTTTATAATAGCGATTACTAAAAAATAACATGACAATATCACCTTATAAAAATGGAAATATAGGTTCAAAATGCAGATTTTTCAATCTTTATCTTAAAAATATTATAGAAAATTGGATCTAAAAATTTTAAACTCTGAAAGCCTTTTGGAGGTTCTATGAAAAAATGGATGATATTAAGTGTTGCCCTTGCAAGTGTTATTAACGGGTATTCAGATGATTTTGAAAGCTTAGATATTGAGAATAAAAATGGTTCAGCAAGCCATCAAGAGTGTGAATTTACAAAAGCTAAGTTAACATCAAAAGTTATTGTAAATTCAGCAACCGGTTATTACACCTTTTCTGATGGATCTTTATGGAAAGTGATTAACTGCTTTCCTCGTTGGAGATCATTAAGCGAATGGTGGAACGATGTTCGTGTTGTTCCTGATGCTTATCAATCTAGCCCAAATGATTGGTATTTAGGAGCTGATATTAAAATTATCCCAAGAGCTCAAGGAACTGATAGAGCGGAAGAGAATGCTTCTAATAAAACAGAACTTGATCAAGCGACACATCTATTATTGAATGAAGCCTCGGGCAAAAAGCTTTTTGCGATTTCGATGCGGCCAGAAGAGTGTTTAAGAGAATTGTATAATTTAACCCATAAAGAGGCTTACAACCAAGGCTTTCTCAAAGGGCAGTTATCTCGAGATTTAGATGCTTCTAAGCAATACGAGAAAGGTTTTGAAGCGGGATATTATGAAGGCTATAAAGAAGCGCTAAGAAAATAATTTTTAATTTTGCCATAGGGGTTATTTTCTATGGCATTTTCTTTGATTCTTTAAAGAGTTGGCATAAGCAATCTAAAGATAAATAAATCCCGATGTGATATGAGGGGATTTATGGCTAAAAAATACGATGAAAGCACAGTTCAATCCCTAGATGCCCTCGCCCACATAAGGCTACGCTCGGGTATGTATATCGGTCGTCTTGGAGATGGATCTCATCCCGATGATGGAATCTATGTGATGATCAAAGAGGTCATCGATAATGCGATTGATGAATTTATCATGGGTCATGGTAAAAAAGTTATTGTCGATCTTGATGAAAAAACTTCTATGGTTTCAATCCGCGATTTTGGTCGAGGAATTCCCCTTGGAAAAGTGATTGATTGCGTTTCTAAAATAAATACCGGTGCTAAATATAATGATGAGGTTTTTCAGTTTTCTGTAGGTCTCAATGGTGTCGGGACAAAAGCGGTAAACGCCTTATCCTCCTATTTTTTTGTAAAAAGCGTGAGAGAGGGTGAATACGTCGAAGCCAGTTTTAAAAAAGGGATACTTCAAGACACAAAAAAAGGAAAAACAGATGAAAAAAATGGGACATTAGTCAAATTTATCCCAGACACTGAAATTTTTAAGAAATTTTGTTTTGAAAACGAGCTGATTTTAAAACGTCTTTGGCATTACGCCTATTTAAATACTGGCCTGACGATTGTTTATAATAACCAAGAGATCTTTTCAAAAAATGGTCTTTTAGATCTTCTTAACGCTGAGGTAAATCAAGATCGTCTTTATGAACCTTTGCATTATAAGGGAAAACACACTGAATTTGCTTTCTTACATTCTTCAAGTTATGGAGAGACCTACTTTTCATTTGTTAATGGTCAATACACCCAAGACGGCGGTACCCATTTATCTGCTTTTAGAGAGGGTATTTTAAAAGGGGTTAATGAATTTACTAAAAAAAATTTCCAAGGTGTCGATGTTCGTGAGGGGATTGTTGGGACTATTTTAGTCAAAGTTAAAGACCCAGTTTTTGAATCTCAAACTAAAAACAAACTTTCCAATAATGAAATAAGAGCCCCGATTGTTCAAGAAGTTAAAGATGCGGTCATCGATCTACTTTATAAAAATGAAGAGATCGGAAAAAAAATTGTAGATCGGATCCTTTTTAATGAGAAACTAAGAAAGGAACTAGCTGCTGTTAAAAAAGATGCCAAAGAAAAACAAAAAAAAATTTCTTTTAAAATTCCTAAACTTAGAGATTCTAAATATCACTTTGGTGATGGCTCTAAATATGGCGAAGAATCGGTTATTTTTCTTACAGAAGGGGAATCGGCCTCTGCCTCTATTGTTATGACGCGCGATCCTTTAACCCAAGCTGTTTTTTCTTTGCGTGGTAAGCCGCTCAATGTCCATGGCATGAAAATGGATCAGCTTTATAAAAATGAAGAGATGTATAATCTAATGTCAGCTTTGAATATCGAAGATGATTTAGCAAATCTTCGCTATAATAAAGTGATACTGGCCACTGATGCTGATGTGGATGGTATGCATATTCGAAATCTTCTTGTAACTTTCTTTTTAACCTATTTTGAAGCGCTTGTGATGAATGGGCATCTTTATATTCTTGAAACCCCCCTGTTTAAAGTTCGAAATAAGGAAAAAACTTTTTACTGTTATTCTGAAGAAGAAAAGCAGCACGCTGCTAAGGAATTAAAAAAAGGGGTTGAAATTACCCGTTTTAAAGGACTTGGAGAAATGAACCCTGATACCCTATGGCAAACTACTTTAAACCCTAAAACAAGGAATTT
>CAIPRZ010000129.1 GCA_903867585.1 uncultured Chlamydiae bacterium | reverse complement strand
AGCTTTATCTTACCTATTAAAGACGCCTACGCTCCATATAACCCCGCCGTTATTTTGGACAATAAACAAATAACAATAATCTATAGGGAAGATGCTCTCTTAAGTGCTTTTCCTTTAAAATTTAATTCTCAATTAAAACAAGTCATATTTGATTTGAAATTTAATCAAATTCAGCAAAGTAGCCTGTTCGAGTTATGTTCTGAACAACCAGAAGATCCTAGACTAATCTTACATAACAACCAAAAAATACTTACATTTAACTCACTTATTAACCCAAGCTTTTCTAATGCACGCGGGATGAAAGTTCTTAAAGAAGACAAAGAAGTTCTACTCAACCCTGGACTGCAACACATTGAAAAAAACTGGATGCCATTTTTATATAAAAATGAACTCCACTATGTATATAATATATACCCCCATAAAATTTTAAAAGTTAACCCGCAGCTTGCTGCAGGTATAGAATTTTATGACCATGGGACTGAAGCATATAATCCTTTTATATGGAATTGGGGGACCCCAAGAGGGGGGTGCCCCCCTATAGAGTTAAAAGACGAATATTTGACATTTTTTCACTCTTGCTATCTCTATAATAATAGATATGTATATGTCATGGGAGCCTATACATTTGATAAGTCCCCGCCCTTTGCTATTAGGGCTATTTCTCCTTACCCTATTTTATTTAAAGACTTATATACAAGCTGTTACATTAACACGGCAGATAAAAACAAATCGGTAATTTTCCCTTCTGGAGCATTTATTTCTCCTAATAATAGTCATCTCTTTCTATTTTGTGGAGAAAATGATTCAGCTATTCGTGTCGTTCAATTTGACATAAACCATTTATTAAAATCTCTAATTAGACCCACCAAACTCAAGCTGAAGTAAAATTTACTATCTCTAAAAAATTTCAAATGAGAAGATTTATAGTCTAATTGAGGTGTTATGCATTTTTTTATTTTAATATCTTTTATTTTATCCTGTATTTCTCAAGAAAAGCTTTTATTTGTTCATATCCCAAAATCCGGAGGCCTCACTTTTCGGTCTATTTTAATGGATCATTATCGAGGAGATGAATATATAAACCTTACTAGACCCGACTTAGAGCCTAATAAACTTGAACGACTTAAAGACTACCCACTACTTTCCGGCCATATGTATTATTTCGATATCGCACCGTTAAGTCACGACTTTAAAAAAATCACTGTCTTACGAAATCCGATCAAAAGAGTTTTAAGTGAACACCATTATTTATATGACAGAAATCACCCTGATCCTAAAAAAATGTTAAAAGGTCACTTACTTCCTGTAGATGGGGATCCTATCTATACAGCGAAAAATATCGCCTGCTTATGCCTCTCTAAACTAAATGTACATAACCCTAATATTACTATAGAACAGCATCTTGAAAGTGCTAAAGATGCCTTATTAAATGATTTCAATTTTATCGGTATCACTGAAAAAATGGATGAGACAATATCATTATTATGCGATTTTTTAGGGTGGGATCAAGTTGCAAGAGCTCCCATGCATAATACCACTCGTTCTAATTACGACCACTATTCTAAAGATATTATTAATGGAATAGCCGAGAGAAATTGGGCCGATATTGCTCTTTATGAGTTCGCATGTAATTTATTTGAAAAACAAAAACAATCTATACAACCAACTACTCATAAAAAAAATATCATCTGGCAAAAAACAATCAATTATGACATTAACGATGTTCTAGATGGCTTTGGATGGTGTCATAGAGAAAAATTATCAGAACAACAATTTAGATGGGTGTGTTCACCTGAAAATTTAAGAATAGAAAAAGTAAATGCTTTTAACTTAACCAAACCACGATTGATTGGCGATATCGGATTACGTAGTTTCTTTCAATTAAGGAAAAGAGCATTACAATTATTGAGAAACGAAAAATTCGATTT
>CAIPRZ010000128.1 GCA_903867585.1 uncultured Chlamydiae bacterium | reverse complement strand
GGGAGAGGGTTGTTTGTCATAACAGGTCTCAAAAAACTCCGATTCTTCTTGGGAAGATGGGATAACAGACACAGATTTATAAGTCATATCTAGTCGCTGTTTTTCTGCTTTTTCAGAAGCTTCGCAGCTAAATAAAAACGCAATTAAACAAATTATAATTACATTAATTGATAATTTTTTGTAATTATCTAAATAATAGATGGAAATATTAAAGGAGCCTATTTTGAGCAAATTACTCATGTGCCTAAACACCCCTGATTCAAAAGAGTTATGTCCTCTTTTACATCAATTTGGGTTTGAAGTCACTAGTACATCAGACCAAAGTTTTGCCCTCAAGCTTCTTGATGACTCCCATTTTAGTCTTGTTCTTGTGGAATCAGATCCTGCTATCTTCTCTCCATTTATCGATAAAATAAAAAAAAGCCCTTCTTTAAACGGTTTACTGATTTCAAAAAGACAGGATATAGATATTTGTCCGTTTGAAAAAGGATTTTTAGGATTAATTTCTTTAAATGAAAAAGAAAAGCTTATCTTTTTTTTAAAAAGCTATTTTAAAGTTTTACGACGGGCTGAGCTTTTAAGAACCGATCTTATGAAAACACCCTCTTTAGATAATGAAGATTTTATTTTTGCCTCCCCGACGATGAAGATATTGATGGAACAGGTGGGTAAAATTGCTAAAACTCAAAGTTCTGTATTAATTACTGGAGAATCAGGAACTGGTAAAGAGGTGATTGCGCAATTGATCCATTCCCTGTCATTTCGCTCAAATCACCCTTTTGTAGCTATAAATTCAGCAGCTATCAGTCCTCAATTGATGGAATCAGAGCTTTTTGGATTTGAAAAAGGGGCTTTTACAGGAGCTATGCAAAGAAAAATTGGTAGACTTGAACATGCCAATCATGGAACTTTTTTCTTTGATGAAATTTCTGAAACACCTCTTGATCTTCAGGCTAAACTTTTAAGAGTGATTCAAGAAAGATCGTTTGAAAGAGTAGGTGGACTTGAAACGATTAAGCTTAATATCCGATTGATTGCAGCCAGTAATCGTAATTTAAAAGAGGCTGTTTCCTCAAAGCAGTTTCGCGAAGATCTCTATTACAGGCTTAATGTGGTTCCCCTTCACCTTCCCCCTTTAAGAGAAAGAAAAGAAGACATTATTCCCCTAGCTTTAACTTTTTTAAGAAAGTATGCCAAAAAAAATAATTCTCCAAGCTTTACGTTAAGCCCTTGCGCAGAACAACTTTTACAAAACTACAACTGGCCCGGAAATATTAGAGAGCTTTCTAATGTCATCGAAAGAACTGCGGTATTGCATAATCACTCTACAATAAAAGCAGCAGATATCCGTCTAGATCAAGGCCCCTCTTTAAGTCAGCTAGATGAAGAAGAGATTTTTAATCTTGAAAGTTTAGAAAAAAAGACCATCCTTAAAGCACTGGCAAAAACAGCTGGGAATAAAACACAAGCCGCTGAGCTTTTAGGGTTAAGCGTTAAAACACTAAGAGCTAAAATCTAAAAATGAGACCTCATCAAGGGTGTTAAGATCACAAAGAAACTCTTGATAAGCTAATTCCTCTTCTAAATGAACCTCTCTTAAAGGAAGATCCCATTTTTCCTTGCACGTTTTAAAACTCGTTTTAATTTTCTCAAGATAACTATTTTGAGAAAAGTCCCTTAGTTCAAATGCTTTTTCCCATTCTGAAGAATCAATTTTATCCTCTTTTTCAAAAAAAAGATCTAATTGATCCCTATCTATTGGCAAAATACCTTTTACAAGAGTTTCATCCCCTAACCTATACATAGAAGCCAAGCTTTTAGACACTTGTATTTCTAACACTTCAAGTTCAGGTAAAAATCTTTCTTCTTCCCAATCTGATTCAATATTGCCAGCATATTTTTTTTGATTATAACCAAGGTCAACGCCTACAAGAATAATAGGATTAAAACCCAAATACTGGGCCACGGCTAACCCGAGGGCTAAAGAGGTTGAAGACATTTCAGGCATACTGTTTATAACAGGGCAGGGCTTTAGCTCTTGGTGCAAAAAAGAAAATCTAGAAAGGGCTGATTGAGGAATGACAACTTTTGTATTTTCAAAATCTAAAAAGAGCTTGCTTTGGCATCTAAGGGTGGTAAAAAGAACTTTAGAATCGACTTTTTTTTCAAGCCTTTCTAAAGAGGTAGAGTTTGGACAGACCATTACCCCCATATCACACTTAATGCCCTCATCAAATAAAATCCCTAAACTAGAACCTAGTGCCATTATATTAAGCTTGTCGTTTTTCTCTTTAATGTGAGGCAGATACTTATCTAAAGAACTCCCAGCTCCTACAAGAAGTAGAGGTTTATCTTTAAAATAATTTTGAGATTTATTGAGATGTCTCCAGGGTTTAGAATCAGCAAGATTTGCAAGAATATTTCTTATGATATAAGCCCTATTTTGAGCTTCATTTTGAGCATAGGAATATAAAATATAATGATTAGTAAGAACTTTAGAAAATTCTTTCCATTCATTTGAGGGCTCTATTAAATGAAGCCAATCTAAATGAAGATCTTTCCCTATCATTGCACATTCATAAGCTAAAATCATCGGATCTTTATAAGAAAATAGATGAAGATGGGGGTGCTTGAAAATTTCATCATAAGCTAAACAATCCTCTATTATCCCCTCTTGAGTTATCCAAAAAAAAGAGGCTTCAGGGCTTTTTTCAATAAGCTTTTTTATGATTTCTAAACTTGCTTTAACAGCCGGACCTAAAATAAAAATCTGCTGTTTTTTCTTTGGATTATTGGCAGAGATTTTATTTTCAATCTCTTGGGATAGAGAAAATAAAAAAGCATGAAAAGGAAAGCGATCTTCAAAAAAACTCATGTATTATTTACTTTGTCGTGCCTTAAGACATCCCCATTAACTGATAGCTGTTTTCTTTCAATGACAAGGCCGTTTTTATAAACATCTTGTCTTTGTAGTGGACCTGAGGCAAAAAAATAAGATTGCAATCCTTCAAGCTGGCCATTTTTATAATTTAAATTCTCAATTAGGCTACCAAGATCATTATAATTGATTACTTCTCCATCTAAAAGGCCATTTTTATAAAAAGCGCTTTTTTTTAATTTTCCATTAGACCAATAAAAAAGACACAATCCCTCAAGAAGGTAATTATGGAATGAATATTCCGATTTTAGCTGCCCATTTTGGTAAAAATAGAGCTGCTCCCCCTCTTTTTTACCCTCATGATAATGTAAAATAGCAAAGGTTTTACCGCTTTCATAAAGATAAATTTTTTGTTCTAATTTCGGCGAATCAAGAATTTTCATGAAGCACTTCCTCTTGGGGATTAAGACTTAAATTTTTAAATTTATTTATTAGGTCTTGGAAAAAAGCCCTTTTATCTTGGCATTTTTCTTTATCAATCAAAGACCACTTTGTATACAAAGGATCTAAAACAATCTGATAAAACAGCTCCTGCTCTAAAAGAAACATTTCATATAGACCAAGCGTTTCAAAATCTATTTTAAGGGCCTCAGCGTAACTTTGTTTAAAGGCCTTAATAGAGTCTTCAATACCTAATGGTGATGAAAAAATAATATCTTTTTTAATTTCCTGATCCGAAAAAACCCCATCATCTAGTTTAAAGATATTTTTGTGCTGCTCTTTTAACCAATCAATATGCTCTTTAGCTTTTTTAAAATCGGGTTTAAAACCACAAGGGGTTTTATCAGCATAGACGCCCCCTAATTCGGAAAAATCGACCCCTGCAAGAAACACCTCTTTAAAACCTTTTTGTAAAAGAAATTTGAGCGCTGTATCAATTATGGTAAACCCATAGACCGGTGGTTGAGGATGATTTTTAAAAATAAAAGAGGAAAAACTACAATAGGTTTCTGGAAAAAGGGCCACATTGTTAAAACCTTCACAAATAGAGGTCTTGGTTTTTGCAGAAATGACAAGGTAATTAGCTGCTTTTGATAAGTGTTTTTGTTGATTCGGATCAAAAGCAAAAGCAAGATCGGCCATTATCCCATACTCTTCTAAAATCGGAAGTACTGAGTAGCAGCAGGCAATAAGCGCTTTTTTTTGCATTTTTAATATTTTATCTATCTCTTGATGGAGCGTGTCGGCTTTGCCAATAAGAATCACTGGGGTTCTAGAGGCATTTTTAAAGCTAACAGCTTCTAAGCTGTTATCTTGTTTGCTTAAAAAAGCTCTCAATTGGGGGACCCAATCCTCCTTAATTTCCAAATAAACAAGGCTAAATTGATGATAGAGGGAAATAAATAATTCAGTAAAAAAACAAAAGCCCTCAATGATTAATCCAGCAGGAGATCCTAAAGCGCTAGCTGCTGCTTTTTTGATACTTTCAAAAGGATCAGAAGATAAATCGATCCACATGACCCCATCTATTGGGGTAAAGCTAAAAAGTTTACCTTTAAAGGCATCTGGGGGGCTTGTAAAAAGCTCAAGCTTGTAAACACAAGTGGGTATAGGATTCACAATGATTTAGCCAGGTTTTAGTTTTACAATTAAATAATAAAAAACCTGATTTAGAAGCTAGTGCAATAAAAGGAGCTTTTACAAAATGGTTATAACCAAGCAACTGACTAAAAGCTTCTTGACCTACCGATTCAGCCTTACATTCTATGAGCAATAAAGGTTTTAACGCCTCATGGATCAATCCGTAAGCTAAAATATCAACCCTTCTTAAAGGTAAATGAGCTTCCCCGCTTAGGTGGGGAAGCTCTGAAAGGGCTTTTTCTTGAATGATATAGGAGGATGGGAATCCCAATTTTTCTAAAAAAGCAATGACGCTTTGTCTGATCTTTTCTTCAGGTTTGAGGGTTGATGAGCCCATAGTTCCCATTTTCTAGACGGTAAAGAATTTTGATCTTCAAGTCTTCTTGGCTTCGAAATACAAGGAAAAATTCATTGGACAGTTCTTATTTCATCATCGCTTCTGAAGGGGTCAGAGTTTTGATTGGATGGGTCTTAGTCGATACGATTTTAGGGACTGCATACTCCCTTTTTTCCATGGTTTCGATTTCTTGATTGTAAATTTGCAGATCTTCATCTTGATAAGGCTCAATTTCTTTTACTTCAGCCTCTTCAACGATCAATGGGCGATGATGATGGTGCAGGAGTTTGCCTTTCCATTTTTTGATAACCTGCGATAATTTGTCTGCAGCCTTATCGATCGCTGAATACATCTCATCGGTTGCCGCCTCCACTTTGACATTGAAATGGGAAAAGGTCATGAGGATGGAGACATGATTTTCTAATTTTTGAATATCTAAGGTGCAATGAACGTGAATATTTTGATGGGTAATTTTGGCAGCTTTAGAAATTTTTTCTATCGCATAATTTTTCATGGGCTCAGTAACAAGAACGGTTTTACCATAGATTTGTATAGTTAACCCTTCGTCGTTAAAAATTTTATTAGGCATATGTGACTCTGTTTGGAATTTAATGCCATCTTAGAAAGAGTTAGTGTTTTTGTAAAAGGCTCTTTTTAAGTTCTAGATTTCCCAGCTGTCCGCAAGCGGCCATGATCGCATTTCCTTTATTATGCCGGATATAAACAGGATACCCTTTTTCTATTAAAAGCTTTTGAAAAGCAAACATGACCTCTTTTTCTGGAGCTTTAAAGGGGTCATTGCTTTGGGCGTTATAAGCAATCAGATTAATAATTGAGGGAATTTCTGTTAGGTAAAGAGCCAGCTCTAAACTGCACGCTTCACTATCGTTGATCCCTTCAATCATCACATATTCTGCCAAAATCTTTTGCCCGGTTTCTTCTGTATAGATCCTTAAGGTCTGTTTTAACACTTCCATGTCATAACGACGATTGATCGGCATCAGCTGTGTTCGGTTGAGGTTATTAGAACCGTTTATAGAAACCGCTAATTTCACCCCCTGTTTTCCAAAAGGAATAAACTCTAAAATTTTTGGCACAATTCCTGAGGTCGATACGGTAATATGTGAGGGTGGAAAATTAAAACCTTTTGGATCGAGTAAAATAGTTAAGGCCTTTGTGACATTTTCAAAATTGTCAAAAGGTTCCCCCATTCCCATAAAAACGATATTTTTTATTTTTTTCTTCAAAATATTTTGGGCATAAAAAAGCTGAATTAAAATTTCCTCTACTTTCAAATCCCTTATTTTTCCCATCCTTCCAGTTTCACAAAAACGGCAAGCCATTTTACAACCCACCTGAGATGATAGGCAAAGTGTGAGCCCTGTTTTCATTGGAATAACAACAAGTTCTGCAATCAATTTATCACTAAATTCTAAAACATATTTTTCTGTTTCTGAACTTATGAGAGTTTTGATTACTTTAAAGCTTGGCAACTCTACTTTTTGATCAATAGCAACCAGTAAACTTTTAGCTTGAGGTTCTAAAGGATCGTAGGCATTTAGTCCCTGACCTGTTCTTAATAGTTCTTTGTAATATTTAAGGGCATGAGTATACCCTTTTTGAAAAGAGGTTTGAATAAGGCTGGCAAACTGCTCAGAAGTCAGCGATAAAATAGATAGGTTAGACATAGGTTTTTTAAGAAGGCAAATGCACCGAACAGGGATCGAACCTGTAACCACCCGGTTCGAAGCCGGGTACTCTATCCAATTGAGCTATCAGTGCAAAAAATAATCAGATCTTTAGTACTATAAATTAAAACCCTTTAATTTCAAAACGAATGCTCATAGAACCCCATATAGGACTTGTCCTAAAAAAAACCTTGTATCAAGACAATAAATTCCTAGTAACTCTGTTTACCCAGAAAGAGGGTCTGATCCATATAGGGGTTCCTGTGGGGAAAAACCAAACCCATCGATTTGGATCTTTTGAAGCAGGTCACCTCTTACAGCTAGATCTAATAAAGACAAAACAAAATTTTAAACTTCACGATGCTTCTGTCATTTACAGTCCTGCCACCATCCGCCGTGATCTTCATAGGCTTAAACAATTTATGGGGCTTATTCACAGCCTAACTCAGCTCCTTGCCGAAAATGTTCCTAATCCCCCCTTTTTTGATTTGATTAAAGGGGCCATTAAAGCCTTTGATTTAGAAAAAGACCCCTCTAGTTTAAAAAATTTCGTATTACTTAAATGGTTGCAAATTGAAGGGCTTCTATCTTTAGATAAAAGTTCCTACTTTTTTGAAGAACTAACGGACCTTTTAAAAATTAGAAAATTTGAATCTTTAGATAAGATCTCAGTGGATCTGCAGAAATTTATAGAGAATGCTATTGAAAAGGAATTAAATTAAAAAAGCCCTTTTTTCAAAGGGCTTTTTTTATTAATTGCGAAAGAGGGGACTCGAACCCCTACGAGAAACCCCGCTACCACCTCAAGGTAGTGCGTCTACCAATTCCGCCACCTTCGCATAAGAATACATTCTAAAGTTTAATCAGCTAATTATTAATCTTCAAGGCAGAAAAAGACCTGGATTACCAACCCAAATATATTCTCCCTGTTCGCCAGTCCTTGGGGTATACCCAAAACTTGAGCGGACTCTAGTTAAAAATTCTTTGAAAGCGATTTTATAAACCCTTTGAAGAAGCCCGGGGCCACTTGGATCTACAGGATCTATAAAATAAAGCTCTCCATGATTGACTTGGGTTATTTTTAGACCAATAACGACGATGGCATGAAGATTTAAAAACGTTTTATTTTCATATAAAGGCTTGAGATCCCCGCTTCTGGATTAATTTTAATATCCCCAGTTAATAATCCAATACTGATATTAGGAAATTTCTGTGTAAACTCATGGTATTTTTGATTGGAAAGGGCCTTAATGGGGCTTGTATAAATTACCTTCTTGCCTTTACCTGTGAAATAATCAATTGCAAAGAGAGCTGGCATTGTCTTTCCTGAACCAGTTGGCACGCAACTGAGAGAATGTTGTCCTT
>CAIPRZ010000127.1 GCA_903867585.1 uncultured Chlamydiae bacterium | reverse complement strand
TCAAAATATCTTTATATAAAAAAATATATTTCTTATGATGTTGAGCCATCTTTAGATTTAAAGAGCGGGGATGAGATTTCAGTCCATTTAAAGGATTTGGGGGTTAGTTTTAAAAACACCCTCTATTTAGAGGCTGATTACCATGAGCTCTTTAAAAAAGTAGGTTTTGAGCTTATTCATTTTGAGATGCCTCTAGGGTTAGAAGAGGATCAAAAGCGATGGCTTGATGAAGCCTGCTATTCGCCTTATGCGATTTATACAGTGAGAAAATAGGGCTATTTGGGGAAAAAGGCGTCGGCTTTTTTCCCTGAAAACAAGTACAAACTGAAAAGGCCGGCAAGAAATAGGATAATTAAAAATGATCCAGGGTTGTGTGTGGCCCCAGCGCAGCAGAGGGCTATGATTGGGGTAAGGCCGCCGATAATACTGTCGCAAAGATTAAAGCTGAATCCTAGACAGGTAAAACGGACTTTTGTCGGGAATAGATCAGATAAAATGCCAGGGAGCAAAGCAAATTGGCTATTAAGACTAAAAATGAGGAGGCATTGAAAGATAATGGTCCATGTGAAGTTTGAATTAACAATGGAAAGATATAAAGGGATGCTTAATAAAACTGCAGAGGCAGATCCTGCTAAAATGAGTTTTTTAGGAGGGAATCGATCGGCTATTTTTCCAAATAAAGGGATGGTAACTGCAGATAAAATTAATAGTAGAGAAGTTGTTAAAAAGTTTTGGGTGCTTGATATTTCAAAGATTTGTCCATAAAAAATGGTAGGAAAAACAGCAACCATGAATTAGGCGACAACTTCAAATATCGATATAAGAAAACCCATAAACATAGGCTTTTTATAATGGATAAAAGCCTCGTATACCGGTTTTTTTAAGATATGATCATTTTTTTCAAGGCTAGAAAACTCAGGGGTTTCATTTAGGTTTTTTCGCAAGTAAAAGCCCAGTAACCCCAATAATCCTCCAAGTGCAAAAGAAAGACGCCATCCATAGGATAAAAGATTATCGGTGCTCATAAAGTGTTCAAAAAGGACACATTCTAAGATCCCTAATATGCCCCCAATTTGAGCTCCAATAAAAGCAAAGCTTGTGATGAAATATTTGTCTTTTTTGGGTGCAGATTCACTTAAAAAACACATGGCGCCAGGAAGTTCAGCACCCGCTGGAATCCCTTGAAGAAAGCGGGTAATACTTAAAATCAATTGAGAAGCTATTCCCCAAGAGGCATAGCTTGGGATAAAAGCCACTACTAGCGTTGGTAAAGTGCAGCAGACAATCGAAATAATAAAAGAGAGCCTTCTTCCAAAGCGGTCGCCAATATAACCAAAAAATAGCCCCCCAATAGGTCTTGCTAGGAAGCCAAAAGCAAAAACTAATAAGGTGTCGATGATGGCCACATTGCCGTAACTTTTAGCAAAAAAGAGTTCTGAAATCTGGGGTGCCCAGTAGATGTACAAAAAGATTTCATACCATTCTAAAATGCCGCCTAAGGTAACGGCGGTGATAAGACGATGAAGATTTTTAGTTAAAGCCATAATCTTTTTAGTTTACTTTTGCTATAACTAAAAAGGCTGTTTTTAGCTAAAAAATTTAGACATTGGCAAATTGATGTCTATAAAGATAGGCCTTTTTAAAAGGCTTGGCTCCATGATTCTTATCAAAGACACGAAGTCTTGGGGCGCCTTTACAATCTTCTTGGCAGCAACCGATTTCTTTTTCAATACAATGAGTGCAGCTTAAAAATAGATTATTGCAATCGGTATTAGCGCAGTTGTAGTAATTGTCAGAGGGCAACTTGCAAAATTGACACTCTCCCACTGTTTCTGTGGGGTCATTAGAGATGGGAACTACCATCCGATCATCAAAGACATAAAGTTTACCTTTGAAGTGTTTATTTCCCTGTTCAAGACCATACTTAATAATACCCCCATCTAGTTGAGCGACATTCTTAAAGCCTTCTTTTTTCATATGGGCTGAAAAAAGCTCACAGCGGATCCCGCCTGTGCAGCACATATAAACTTTAGTATTTTCAAGATTAGTCTTAGCTTTAAGCTCTTCTGTGTAAGCAGCAAATTCTCTAAAGGTATCCACTTGTGGTAGTTCAGATCCTTCAAAATAACCTACTTTAGATTCGTAACGATTTCTTACATCAATAACAAGGGTGTTTTCATCGCGTGATTCTAGCATTTCTTTCCAATCGCGTGTGCTAATATGTGCGGCTTTGAGTCCAAAATCAATCGGACAATCGATAGCGACCAGTTTTTTTCTGTATTTGACAATCTGGCGAGGGAAAGGGTGCTGGTTGTGTTGGTGAATTTTAAATTCGACCTCTTTAAAAGGGGCAAAGGTTTTTAGCCAATTTTGGTAGATAACAGACGCTTCAGGACTTGCTGACATCTGACCATTGATCCCATCTTCGGAAATGTAAATACGAGATTTAATATCTAATGTTTTGAATAAAGCCACATGCTCTTTAATTAATTCATGAGGATTATCTAAAGGGGTTATGCAATAAAAAGCTAAAACATGATACGACATAAGATTCTCTAAAAATTTTTTTAATAATTATAGCTTAAAAGGGGCTAAAAATCCACCCCTGCTTGTGTCTTGTCCCACAGGCTTAAGGATTCTGTGATAATTTGATCAGCGCTTTCTGAAATGGTAGTAAGTCCTGGCTTTATACCCTGTTCGGATAAGATAAAGGCTCTCATGGTATTACAAATGCGCCCACCAAGGCGTATGCCGATCCCTTTTATAGAAGCCATATTTCCCCAGTCACCGAACATTTTAAGGGTCATTTCGCAGGCAGAGATAAGAAAAATGACTTCCCGATCGGGATAATTTTTTTTAATTTTTAAAATTTTCTCTCCTATGTAGTGAATCGTTGGAATCACAAAGGTGATCGTATGAGGAATTTCTGCAAGAAGCTTGTATTTATGGATCAGGCATTGGCTGCAGACAGGATCGGCTGATTGGCTCTTACAGGCTGAGGTAAATCTTCCGGAAGGGCATTCTAGAGGCTTATGGCAGTAGGAGAAACCGACAACTAATAGGGCCTGTTTATTTTTTAGTTTTTCTTTCCATTCTTCAAGATCATCTAGCCCATATAAAAAGGCATCGCCGATCCGGTTATAAGACTCTTTTTTTAAAAGAGATTTTAAAAAGTTTGCCCCGTAGTGAAAAGGTTTTTTTAAAATATAGCGGCCGACTAGATTTTTATGATCCTCTTTAAGAATATAAAAAAGACTTTTAAGTTTTAAAAATCGGCGTGTTTTGGGGGTAATCTGTGGAATTTTTGGTTCGTTTTCAAGTATCTTTAGGGATAGAATAGAAGCGCTTTTGAGTTTGTTTTTTTCAAAAAGTTCTTTTTTTTGTTCGAATCTTCCAAGCATAATTTTTAATTTGATGGGCTATTAGGGATGCATATTTCTTATATTATACACAAAATCAAAAAAGAGAGTGGGTTTTGTTTAGCTATTACTATAAGAAATAATGAAGGGGTTTTGTCTTGTGAAAAAAGGGGACAACTCGATCCTAAAGATAGGCTCCTATCTGAGGCTGTCATTAAAGATTATAATGCCTATAAGAGTTTAAAAACCGCCAATTGTGAAT
>CAIPRZ010000126.1 GCA_903867585.1 uncultured Chlamydiae bacterium | reverse complement strand
AGGGGGAGTGAGTCTTTTATCTTTAAAAGGATCAAAATAAGTATAATCAATTCCATTAAGCAGACCCAAAAATTTATGCCGATGAGTGACAAGGGTTTGTTGCATTCCAAAAGCGTTAGATCCTTCTAAAATCTCATCATGATAGGTTTTAGAAACGGTTGTAATCCGATCTGCAGATTCAATCCCTATTTTTAATAGATTGGCTTTTTGCTTGTTAACCGGATCTAGCATCCATGGGGGGAGGGGAAAGCTTAAGCCAAGATCTATAAGGGCTTCAGCGTCCACGAGCCCCTGGTACTGGAGATTATGCAGAGTTAATACAGATTTGATAAGGCTTTTAGCTTTTTTTAACTCAAAAAGGGCAAAAGAGGACTGCCAATCGTGGCCATGTATAATTTGAGGCTTTAAGGATAGAGCCAGGTGAGCCGCTAGGTGAGAAAAGTAAAGGAAAAATTTGACCTCGTCTGCGCCCCCATAAATGGTGTCTCTATCAAAATGGGGTTTAAGGATGTCGATGCCAAAAACCGTGACAAGGCCCAATTTTTTTTTGTAAAGATTGTAGTGAATCTTATCGTAGGTCTTAGCCTTAGGTTTGGACGATTTAAAAAAATCTTTTTTAACTACATGGTAGGCGGGTATAATAACAAAAACCTCATGTCCCTCTTTGGCTGTTATTTTAGAAAGGCCATAAACCACATCAGCAAGGCCCCCAATTTTAGCAATAGGGCTGATTTCAGAAGCTATATGGCCAATTTTCATAGTAACTCTAGTTTAAGATCGGTATAACTAGATAAATAATTTTTTAATACAAATTTCAAGCCTATCAACTCTTGCTGTAAAATAGGGCTAATGAATATAGTATATAGCAAGCAAATATGCTGGGGTGTCGCCAAGCGGTAAGGCAGCGGTTTTTGGTTCCGCCATGCGGAGGTTCGAATCCTTCCACCCCAAACATTAAATAGCTATCACATATTGCGGCTAGACGCTTTTAAAGCGACCGTGACAAGTTTAAGAATCCACACCCGTCGATCTATCTTAAGCTTTTGTTTCTAGTCCCTGTGGTCAGCAAGATCGGCGCTCATAATTTTCTTTAGGGTAACCTATAAAGATTCTTTTGTGCGTCCTAATTTGAATCACTATGATTTAAAAGCTTAAAGTTTATTACATTTAAAGGAGTCATTTCCGATGAAACTATCGATTACAAAGCGTACTAATGTACGAAAAAGCGACACGCTAAATGTCCGACGTGAAGGTAATGTTCCTGCTATTTTATATTCAGCAGGTCAAGAGCCGGTTGAAGTGGTTATTTCAGGTCCAGAGCTTCAAGCTATGCTAAGAAATGTTAAACCAGGAAGACTATCGACCACCATCATCGATTTAAATGATGAAAATGGTGTTGTTAAAGCGCTTGTTAAAGACATTCAGTATGAGCCAACAACCTATAAAGTGATCCACATCGACTTTCAAAAGTTGAACGAGCAAGATAAAGTACGCGTTAAGGTGCCTATTGAATTTATTGGATCGGCTGATTGTTCAGGTATTAAATTAGGTGGTTTCTTACGTCCTATTATCCGTTATGTGAACGTAGAGTGCCTACCTAAAGATATCCCAAGTTTTTTTGAGTTAAGCGTTGCTGATTTGGGCATGAGACAATCAAAAAGAATTAAAGATCTTATGTTCCCACAAGGAGTTAGATCTTTAACAAAAGTTGATGAAGTAGCTGTTGTTATTGCTAAACGTTAATGAAATCTAAGCGCTTGATCATAGGCTTGGGTAATCCAGGTCAAGAATACGAAAAAAACCGACATAATTTAGGTTTTAGAGTAGTTCAAGCGCTAGCGCGGAAAGAGAATGTCTCTTTTGTGAAAGAGAAATCTTTTCCCGCCCACTACGGAAGAAAAAATAGCGAGCTCTTTGAGCTGCATTATCTTTTGCCACTGACGTTTATGAATGATAGTGGCATGGCTATGAAGCGGTGCATGGAGTATTTTAAAGTTAGTGTACAAAATGTCCTTATCATTGCAGATGATGTGGCATTGCCATATGGAACCCTAAGACTTAGACCAAACGGAACAAGTGGTGGGCATAATGGTTTGAAAAGTGTTGAAGATTGGCTAGGTTCTAATCGATATTCTCGATTAAAAATAGGGGTTTCAGGTCCTGGATCGATACCTCTAAAAAACTATGTCCTTCAAGACTTGAGCGAGGCTGAAGAGTTAAAATGGCCCAAAATTGAAGCAGCTTCTTGTGATCTTATCCAATCTTGGATAAATCAACCGGAGCTTTCCCAATCTTGGGTATTAAATGAGTTAATCTAATTACACGGTGAGAGCATGGAAAAAAACAAACGTAATTTATACGAAGGTCTTTACATATTAAGCCCAACGCTTTCTGACGATGCCCGTCTAAAAGCTGTTGATCGTATAACAGGTGAAATCACTAAAAATAGTGGTGAAATCAAGAAGATTCTTGATTGGGGAAGAAAGAAACTTGCTTACGAAATTAATGGCAAAAAAGAAGGTCATTATTTCTTAGTCTATTTTGATGCTCCAACCCAAGTGATGCCAGAGGTATGGCATGAAAACCATTTAAATGAGGATTTAATCCGTTTTGTCACCCTTCGCGCAGAAGAAGTGAAAGAGACGATTGAATTCAAACCCTTAATTCAGGAATAGGATCATATATGACAACAATGCCAAGAAAGCCAAGCCCTGATAACAATTTATTTGCTCGTAGAAAGAAACAATGTCCTTTTACAGCGGCAGGGATGAAGCAAATCGATTTTAAAGATATCGAAACGTTAAAACAATTTATTACTGAGCGTGGAAAAATTATTCCTCGTCGTATTACAGGCGTTTCTACACACCACCAAAAACTACTTACTAAAGCTGTCAAAAGAGCACGTCATATGGCGTTACTTCCTTTTGTCGCCAACGATTAATAAAGGGAGAAATTACGATGGCTAACCAATTATTACTTTTACAAGATGTGGAAGACTTAGGAAGAGCGGGAGATCTCGTGTCTGTAAGACCAGGCTACGCAAGAAACTTCCTTGTTCCTCAGAAAAAAGCGGTTGTTGCAGACAAAAACACCATCCGTTTACAAGAAAAGCTCCAAGCTGAACGTGTCCAAAAAATGGAAGAAGAAAAAATTCTTGCAAGACAAACAGCTGATGCTCTTCAAGGTAAAGAGTTCACAGTTCATGCTAAAATGGATCCAGACGGACAATTATTTGGTTCTGTAACGATCATTGACTTAGTAAAACTAATTCAAAAGCATGATTTCAAAGTTGAAAAAAGACATCTTCAACTGGCCTCCCCAATCAAAGCTAAGGGTTCTTACCCACTAGTAATCAAATTTGATGAAGGTATCTTGGCTGAAGTGACAATTCATATTTTACCTGAAGTAAAATAAAGCATTTTTAGACGTCTTTTATACATTAAAAGACGTCTTTTTTTTACTTAGAAAGTAAAGAAAAGTTGCGTAGGATCTTCGGGGTATTCTTTAAACCCTATTTTATTTTTCCAATATTTTGTAGCGTTTTCTGGAGTAAGTCTAACAAGGGTTGATACTTTTTTGGCTTCTTCAAGGAACTTTTTAGCTAAAAATGTCCCTGCTCCCTTTGCTTCTTCATCTAAAATATTTGCGACAAGAAAACGGATTATAAGATGAGAGCCTTTTTGGTCAGCAATCAAGGCAGCGTGTATTTTGCCCCCTTTTTCTGCGGCCCACACATAAGCATGCCCTTTTTTTAAGCATTCAAGCGATTGACTTGCAATGGATTGAGCAGTTTCCAGTACCTTTTTTTTAGGTTCTGCGGCTCTAATTCTACCCAGTTTTTTTGAGCATGAATCGTTCCATTCTTGAAGGGGGGCTTCAAGGACAGTTTTTCCTGAGGTAATTAAGTTAAATAATGGGCTCATATTATTAATATTATAGT